>NZ_JAFNOQ010000011.1:0-97608 GCF_026536145.1 Gilliamella sp. B3464
CACATTTTGTTGTCTGATTATTGATTTTTGGCGAAACCATTTGATCATATGACAAGATGTGTATCTACCTTAACTTAATGATTTTTACCAAAATCATTAGGGGATTCATCAGGGCAAAGCATGAGTCGAAGAGGAACTGCTTTGATAATGCGGTTGTTGAGAGTTTTTTCCATACACTCAAAACACATATTATTCATGACTTTTACTACAAAACGAGGAAACTGCTAATAAAGCACTATTTGAATATATTGAAATCTATTATAATCGGATACGCCGTCATTCAGGTAATGGCTGGATATCACCTGAACAATATGAACAACACGATAAAATAATAGAGGCGGGCAATGTCTAATATTTTGGCGAGGATCACTCCGATATAAGAAATATATACATATTAAATAAGTAAAGAATGAAATACAATTATTTTATTATTAATTTACGTACAAATCTAAGTGCATACAACTAAAAATCACTCACAATCCATACTTTTTATTTTAGGCAGTTATGCTATATTAATAAAATACCAGAGTACTCGTAAACAAAGTAAAACTCGAGAAAAGGTCAAAAAGCTTTGTAAAGTAGAAGAAATATTGATTATGACTATATCTTCTTAAGAGATATCCGAAGCATTACCGATATTATTGAAAGTAGGTTAAATATAGTGATATTTAAAAAAAACTACTAATGTGGATAATTTAACTGGTTATAAATATGATTAATATTACTAGCAAAAAGCAAATACCTTTCAAAGTCTCAGCTAGAACGGCAAGATTAATTGGTAGGGAAAATATAGCAACATCTAAAGGCGCGATCATAGAGCTAGTTAAAAATGGTTATGATGCTGATAGTAAAATTAGTATTGTCTACTTTGATAATAAATTTTCTGTATTACACAGTGAAATTTCACCATTTTATTATGAAGAGCTGAAAAATCAAATTGAGAATCATTACACAAAATTAATTAATAGCATTTCTATTAATGCTCATAGTGAAAGATTGAAGCAAGAAAAATTTGAGTTTGAACAGCTTTTTTCTCAGTCATATATTCAAAATGAAATGGGAAATTATGTATTAAATAATACAGCCAATGAAGATTCCATAAAAAAATTAAAGCAATATTTATCTATACTTGCTACTTTATATCTTATAGATAGTGGCGAAGGCATGACATTAGATATTATTGAAAAAAATTGGATGGTAATTGGCACAGATAATAAGCATGAAAATTATGTAACAAAATCGGGGAGGATAAAAGCAGGAGCAAAAGGAATAGGTCGTTTTGCTTTAGATAGATTAGGGAACCATTGTGAAATGATTACTGTTTATAATCCTTCATATCATAAAGATTTAATTAATGAGAATGAGGCCGGTTATATATGGCGTGTGAATTGGGAGGATTTTGAGGGATCATCGAAAACAATTGATAATGTCAATGCAGAAATATTTGCACTAAGAGACGCTAATCTTAAAGAATATATCGAGCAGCTATTACCTAAAAGCGTTATTGAGCAATTAGACAAAAATATAAATTTACAGTTTGGAACTATCTTAAAAATAAGTAATTTAAGGGAAACGTGGAATGATTATTATGTAGATCAAGTTTATGCTGACTTAGAAGCGTTAGTTCCTCCAGAAGAGACAGGTGGTTTTCAAATTTATTTATTCAGTTCATTAACTCCGGATAAATATGGTTTAATACCAAGTGTTCTTTGCGATGATTTTGATTACAAAATAATTGCTAAAGCTGATAATAGTCAGAATATAAAAATTAAAATTATTCGTAATGAATATGATGTTGATAGAATACCGCCTGATTTTTTTAATCGAAAAAACTTAACTAAATATCCATATAGACTCGAAGATTTCCAAAAAGGAGAATGGGAATTACAAAAAACATTCTCTCAATTAATGCCAGGATATGAAGATGTTGATAAAGATGGTATTTTTAAATTAATAGGACAATTTGAGTTTAGTTTTTATTTTCTAAAAAAACAAAAAAGTCCAGATGCTGAAAAATTTTTCCATAAAGAAAGTTCACTCGGGTTTAGAAAAAATTGGTTAGCTAAATTTGGTGGAATAAAATTATTTCGTGATAATTTTAGGGTGAGGCCATATGGAGAAGTTAAAGATGTTGCTTTCGATTGGCTAGGATTAGGAATGAGAAAGGCCGCAAGTCCTGCCGGTATAGGGAAAAAAAACGGTGGGTACCGTGTTGAGCCAGATAATATTACTGGTGCCATTAGTATTTCACGTTTAGCGAATATTGACTTTGAGGATAAATCGAGTCGAGAAGGGTTACAAGAAAATAAAACTTTTCTCATTTTTAAACAGTTAATTATTTCTCTAATTAATATTTTTGAAGAAGATAGAGCATATATCGCCAGGGAAATGGTTGACTATAATAATGAAAAATATTCAGAGCAAAGGACAAGGGAAGAAGCTGAAAAAATAGCACAGCGTATATATGAAGAGTCTAAAAAATCTCAAAAAAATGATAATCCGAACATGGCAGATGATAGCCCTGATCAAAAAGAGAAATTCATTTTAGCTGAGTTAAATGCAAAAAAAGATGATGAGATTGAGCGTTTGCGTGAAGAACAAAAATTACTTCGTGGTATGGCAAGTGGAGGAATTGTTCTAGCTGCATTTACACATGAATTAAGCCATCTTAGTAATCAATTGGAATCAAGAGTTAATAAAATTAAGAAATTATTACTAGATAAAATTCCTGAAAATGATTATAAAAATGAGGAAGAAAGAAAAAATCCTTATATTTTACTTGAACGAATGAAAAGCCAAGATTTGAAAATGCATAACTGGCTTAATTTTTCGTTAGGAGCTGCGCGTAAAGATAAAAGAAAACGGAATCAACTGTATTTATCTAGATATTTCCAAGAGTTTAAAAATGATTGGGCAACCGTTTTAAATGAACGCTCTATTGATCTTGATATTAAAGATATCGCAAATATTAATTTGAGAATGTTTGAAATTGATATGGATAGTATTTTTAATAATTTAGTTGTTAATAGCATTGATGCTTTTACTAAATCCAAAAAGTCAAGGGATAGAGTTATAATTATAAAAGCAAAAGAAACATTAAAAGAAATATGTATAGTATATCAAGACAATGGACCGGGATTATCAAAAGATATCTTCAAACATGAAGATATCTTTAAACCTTTATTTACAACAAAAAGAAATCCTGACTCAGGAGAGGAAATAGGTACGGGACTAGGAATGTGGATCATTAAATCAGTAATTGAAGAAAATGATGGTTCTGTTAAGCTTCTATATCCTAATGAAGGTTTTTCTTTGGAAGTTAAACTTCCTGTTAAATATAAAAGATAAAATTATGTATAAGATACTATTTATAGATGAAGAAAAAGAAGTTTTTGATAACTTTCTGGACTATGTTGAGGAAACTGATAGTGACAAAAAATTTCAAGTACTAACAGAATATCCTTTAGAAAGTATAGATGAAATGATTGCAAAAATTATTGATATTTCTCCAGATGTAGTCATTACGGATTTTCAATTAAACGATAAAAAAATAGATGTAACATACAATGTTCCTTACAATGGTGTTAATCTTATAGAAACATTTTTAGATATTAGAGAGGATTTTCCTTGTTTTGTTATAACATCTTTTGATGATGATGCTATTTTAATTTCTAAAGATGTTAATAAAATTTATATTAAAAAGATATTACATGAAAAGGAACAATCAAAAGCTAATTTTCTAGATCGAGTTGAAAAACAAATTCAACACTATAAGTCTAGAATTAAAAAATCAGAACAGCGTCTAGAAGAGCTATTTAATTTACGGAAACAAGAAAAGACTACACTAAAAGAAGAGGAAGAGATTATTGCCTTGGATAGTTTTCTTGAGCACTCTATTAATAAAAAGTATGCTATACCACAACAACTTAAAAATGCTCGAAATAAAGATTATTTGCAGAAAATATTAGAAAAAGCCGATTTATTAATCAGTAGGCTCGAGGGTGATAAATGATTAAATTTAGGACAATAACCCCTATACGAACTTATCAGAAAAAACATAATAATTATAGAGATTATAAGCCATATTTGGCGGATGATTTCCATGGTCGTTGCGGTTATACAGATTGTGTTGACTCTTGGTTTGGAGGTAAACGTAATTTTCATATTGATCATTTCTTACCCAAGAAAAAGTATCCGCACTTAGAAACTGAGTATAGTAATCTAGTTTATGCTTGCTCATATGTTAATATATTAAAATCAGATGATGACGGAAATTATCTAGATCCATGTAATGAAGACTTTAATCTCTATTTTTATAGAGATAATATGGGATGTATTTATCCACAGCAAGAATGTGAGCAAGCTATTTATATGTATAAAAAACTGAAATTATACTTAGCTAGATACTCTATTATCTGGATTCTTGAACAACTTGAGTTGAAATTACAAAAATTATTCTCTTTAAAAGAAAATATCAAAAAAAAAGAAAATATAGATGAAATTAATTCTGTAATCGCTGACTTATCATCCTCATTCTTTGAGTATAAACAATATTTAAATAATAATTTTTGAGCTCAGCGATAGTGAAAAAAGATATTCTAGCATTCTTTAAAAAAAATAAATTGTTTGCTCCTGACGATGTTAATAGTTTAATTGTATCATCTTTTTTAATTTACAATAATTTAACAGTCAAATTTAATCAACTACTAATACAATGTATTCATCATCAAGTTCCACAAAAAAATGAGCTATTAAAAGGCTTGTTAGATATAATTTCGTCCCACCAAAAGCATTTTGATCTTGAGGATCTTATCCAATTATTTGAATTCGTTATTTCTCCTGTTAATCGTATCACAAACGGGGCAGTTTATACGCCACAATTAATTAGACAGTTTATTATCAAAGAAACACTTGCAAAAAAGAATAATAAACTAAATACTCAAACTAAAACTGCAGATATTGCATGTGGATGTGGAGCGTTTTTAATTGACGTCGCTCAACATATGAAGCGCAGCTTTCAATTAACTTATAAAGAAATATACTTTAGAAATATATATGGTATTGATGTAGAAGATTATGCAATCATTAGAGCAAAACTATTATTATCGTTATTGGCATTGACACAGGGCGAAGATGATAATTTTTCTTTTAATCTTTTTATTGGTAATACCCTCTCATTTAATTGGCATGTAAACTTATGTGATTTTCAAGGATTTGATTTTATCTTAGGAAATCCTCCTTATGTTGCTGCTCGACACCTAAGTCAGACAACTAAAAATCTTTTATCAAAGTTTAAAACCTGTCAAGCGGGTAATCCTGACTTATATATACCTTTTTTTCAGATCGGTATTGAAAGCCTCTCACCTTCTGGTGTATTAGGGTTTATTACGATGAATAGTTTCTTTAAGAGTTTAAATGCTAGAGGAATAAGGCAATTTTTTACTGAGAAATTACTAGATTTAAAGATATACGATTTCGGAGCTGAACAAGTTTTTAAATCTCGAAATACATATACTTGTATTTGTATTATTAAGAATAAAATTCACAAGAAAATTAGATATACAAGACTTAGCCCGACTCTTCTTAGCTGCAAGAATATAGCGTTATCTAGTATTGAATATAATAAATTAGACTCATATAAAGGTTGGAATCTAAAAAGTCATAAGTTAATTGAAAAAATTGAAAAAACAGGTAGGCCATTAGGCGAGTTATTTAGAACAAGTCACGGATTGGCTACTTTAAGGAATAATATTTATATATTTAAGTCTATCAAAGAAGATAGCGATTTTTTTTACTTAGAAATGGACAAAACAATCTACCCCATCGAAAAAACAATTTGTTGTGAAGTTATTAATTCGAATAAGTTAAGTAGAACCGTTTCACTAAACCAATTAAAAGAACTGCTTATATTTCCGTATACAAACGAAAAAAAGCCTAAGCTGATCAGTGAAAATGATTTTAAAAAAAATTTCCCTAAAGCCTATGCTTATTTAGAGGCTAACAAAATTGTTTTATCTGAAAGAGATAAAGGTAAAGGAGAATATCCAACGTGGTATGCTTATGGCCGATCTCAAGGATTAGAGCAAGTAGCTTATAAAATGTTTTTTCCTAAATATTCAGATATTACACCTCATTTTCTAATTAACTCTGATAAGCGGCTTTATTTTTATAACGGATTAGCTTTTTTCGGAAAATCAATCAGAGAATTAGCTATTTTGAAAAAAATACTTGAATCGAAAGTTTTTTGGTTTTATATACAGAATACAAGCAAACCATATTCTTCAAATTATTATTCATTGAATGGTACATATATAAAAAATTTTGGGATTTGCACTTTAACTGAAAAAGAAGAAAACTTCATTTTAAAACAAGAAACTAATACCATTTTGAATGAGTTCATAGCAAAAAAATATGATATCAATTTAAATGATTTATAGTCTAAATAAGTTATTTTATATATCTGCTCTCATGCTAAGTCAATTGAGGGGGATCCTCGCCAAAAAAGTGGACAAAAGTCGCCTCTATGATATAAACAAAAATCATAGGAGACAAATATTGTAAATACCCCAAACTCAGTACACAACTAACGTAGAAGGTTCCCCATCCTATTTTAATAATTTATATTCAATAACGTTTATGCTATTTATTTCTTCGATATTTAAACACTGTAACTATCACCTAAAATAGTACAGCAAAAAAGTAGAAAATTCTCTATGATAAAAGTAAAGGGGATTTAATTATGAAAAAAATGACTGAACATCAAATAGTAGCTATTTTAAAAGAAGCTGAAGCCGGTATTCCTGTCAAGGAGCTCTGTCGTAAATATGGCATGGGTAGTTCAACTTTCTATAAATGGCGAGAAAAATACGGCGGAATGGAAACTTCGGACATCAAACGCTTAAAGGAGCTGGAGGCTGAAAACCGTAAGCTTAAACAGATGTTTGCCGAACTGAGCTTAAAATCCCAGCTTCAGGAAGAAATCATAAAAAAGCTTTAGTGCCCACAAAGGCACGTAAAACGTGGGCACAGCAACTACAACAAAATCATTCTATTACTATTGGTATGAGTTGTGCCATTGTTGGCTTAAGCCGTTGTGCTTACTATTATCAACCTAAGTTACTGGATGATACGGTGATTGTTTCGGTGTTGAATGCTATCACAGACCGGCATTTACGGCTGGGGCTTTCCTAAATGCTTTAATCGTATCAGAAAGCTCGGCTATAAATGGAATCATAAACGGGTGTATCGGGTGTATTGTGAATTAAAGCTTAATCTCAGGGTAAAGCGTAAAAAACGTGTCCCCCCACGAACACCAGAAAAGCTATTGGTTCCTAATAAACAAGGTGAAAGCTGGTCAATGGAATTTATGAGTGACAGTAGTCGTAATCAACGTCGCTTTAGGACCTTCAATGTCATCGATGACTTTAATCGTGAGGCGCTAGGCATTGATATTGCAGTAAGCTTACCGGCAGGGAGAATTACCCGTTATTTAGATAAACTGGCCGAATATCATGGGTATCCATTAAAAATACGAGTCGATAATGGACTAGAATTTACAGGAAAAACCTTTATAAACTAGGCTAAATCCCATGATATAGCCATTGATTATATCCAGCCCAGTAGTCCTTATCAAAATGGCTATATTGAACGATTTAATCGTACCTATCGTACTGAAGTACTCGATTTATATCTTTTTAACAACTTAGCACAAGCAAGGAGAATAACCGAAGAATGGTTAACGATTTATAATACCGAAAGACCGCATGAGGCATTAAATAACATGACACCGATTGAGTATAAAACACTAAAACAAACAGCATGATTTTCTACTTGAATCTTGTACTAAGTTTGGGGTATTTACAACACCACTTCACCTGTATATCAATTTGCTATACAATGCATATTCATACTAAATTAAAAAACGGCAATTAAAATGAGAACTGAAACCAAAGAATCGCCTATTAATATTAGAGCTAAGGCATCCCAAAAAGAATTGATTGATATTGCAGCGCATTTACTATCTAAATCACGCACTGATTTTATTTTAGAAGCGGCCTGCTCAAAGGCTGAAGATGTTTTGCTTGATCAGCGTCTTTTTTTAATCGACGATGAACAGATAAATGCCTTCAATCATGCAATCGAAGCCTCTTTTGATAGTAATGAAAAAATTCAAGCTTTGTTGTCACGGAAGTCACCATGGGAAAAATAGAAGCGCCACATTTATTGAATGAACATCATGATTTTACGTCATTTAATTGTGAAGAGTTGTCTTTGAATGAATGGTTGAAGAAAAAATTCTTAAAAAATCAAAAAAGTGGTGCTTCCCGTACATTTGTGATTTGTGACAATAACAAAGTAATCGGCTTTTATTGTTTATCAACTGGAAGTATCCAACATCGACAACTAACATTGAGTAGATTTAAGCGCAATATGCCCGATCCTATTCCGGTTATTATCTTAGGCCGTTTAGCTATTGATAAAAATTACAAAGCAAAAGGATTAGGTGCGGCATTATTAAAAGATGCTATATTACGCTCGAAAGAAGTCTCTAAACAAGTTGGTTCTAGAGCACTATTGGTACATAGCTTAACAGATGAAGCCAATGCGTTTTATATTAAATTTGGCTTTGTTGATTCAGGGATTCAGGAAAGAACAATGCTAATCTCTTTATGGTAATAAAATTGAGCTTAATTGTACATTTTTAAAGCAGCTAAATTTAGGGATACAAATACGGGTACATTTTTCATCTAAATTTTTCAAATCCAGTAACCACAAGAATTCAACCCACATCTTCGATTCCGCGTCCGGGCACCAATTCCAAAAAGAACACCAGCGAAAGCTGGTTTTTTTGTGTCTTAGCCTTTTCCCATAAGCCTTGCAACGTATTTTCTTATCAATCAACTTTCACCAGTGTTAAATCAAGTCAAGTACAATATCGAATACACAGACAGGTAGATTGGCTTCAATAATGGCATGTATCGGTAATATGGCTTTAATGCCTTTATATATTAAGGTTAATAAGCATGACAAGAACGTTACTGACTTAAGTCTATTTTTCCACTTTCTCGCAATTTTAGCTAAATAACGTATAAGTAGAAATTAATAACATTCCCTATTCATTTACCATTCTTTACAAATAATCGTCGTTAATCGGTAGTTAAATTTTACTAAGGTGCTATACTTTGACCGGTAAATTAATCGTTTAGTTTTTTGCGCACTAAAATGGAAAAGTGTAAATAAAACATAAATTTGCTTGAAGGATTGCGCATTATGCTTTATAATATAAAGACACAAGACACAAGACACAAGACACAAGACACAGGCAGCCTTACGTCAAAAATCTATATCAACACACTTTAGCTGATTTATTACACCTAAAGCTTAATTTAAAACTTAGTTTAGTATTCGATTTAGTCTCTCGTTTTTTGCTCAAATTAAAGTGTGATTGCGTATCTAATTTAGGGCAGAGGTTGCTATCTGGTTTAGTATCGCACGTTCGCCAACCCAGCTCCCAACATCATTGTCGACGACAGCTATTATTGGTTAATCGTCCGCCATATATTGTTTTCAATATAAAGCGCTATTTAGCTTTAATACCTTTGTTATTATTACCTTATGCCACTACGACTCGAGCGTTGTCGGTGACTACGGCGCAAGTCATTCATGGTAGTCAGCCCTATTTAACCTCTGATAATGGGATAACTAAAATTACCACGACTGAGGGGCTGTTAGGTATTACGTTATCCGATGGTACCCGCATTACTCCTCAAAATAATACCTCAACCTTAGATAATCCAATAGTGTTACCTAAAGAAAACGAAAGCTTTATTGATATTGCTATGTTGGTGCCACCCGCTGCTGATGCTATCGCTTTGAACACCTTAATTGGCGAGCCTTACAATTATTGGGGGGATGATGATGGAGATACTGACGTTATAGCTACCGGTTCTCTAAGTTTATCTATCGTTGATAAAAGAGGTCAATGGGTATCACGTAGTACTGTGCCAGAGATTTGTAAGGCACCTTATAAGGTTACGTTATCCAGTACTAATGGCACATTAACTACCCGTTACGGAGTTCCTAATAGTAGTAATTTCAATGCAAGTAGTGTGACTTATTTCGTCAATCCTAAGGCTACGCCTGAGGTTTGTTTTTCTCGGCCTGATTTGACTTACGCTTCAGATCGATTTGCAGGTCCGGCTTCGATGTTGGACCCTACTAATGGTTTTCTTTCTCAGTCAACTGACCCATCACGTTATGGTCAAAACTTTCCTACTACTGGTTCTAATGGATTGTACTTTGATTTACTCATTACCGGTAGTAAACAGCTTTTGTCTTGGTCTCCGGTCTCTCAGGGAGGTATCACAGCTACAATGAGTAATTCTACTGCTACAAGCGTACGCGTTACTTTAACTGGTCCTTTCGCTACCGAATCCCAGCAAAATTCGGACAATCCTGGTCTTATTTCTAAACCTACTTTGCCCCAGACATTCGAGTTGGTCGGTCGTGACAGTCGAGGTAATGCTGTCGTTAAATATGGTTTTACTTTGAAGCAGTGGTTCGTCAACCGATCTAAAGATTACAGTCATTCTAAAACCTTATCTTGGTGTAATAGTATTGGTTATCGATTACCTAAGGTAAAGGATTTGACAAATGCATCTTGTACGTCTGATTTTCCATTAACCTTCTGTAGCGGTTTAGTCGGCGCTTCTCCTTCCTCACCTGGTGATTATTACATGCGTTATATAGGTGCGGGCTTTTTCGCGGAGTGGGGCTCTATGGCTTATTATCCAGCCATTGGTCTCAAAGGCCAATGGTACTGGACTAGTGAACCGAGTAATGCTGATGGTGACCTGGCTATAGTGAACGTAGACATAGGTACTGCGCGCTTTGTCAACAACTTTAACACACATAACGCGCTTTGCGCCTATCCTTAGTGCTTAGTCCTTAAGTTGTGGGAGTATATAAGAGGTAATAAAGGATAAACTGCCAATGTAAAGTCGCAGCGGCATGGGCAATCCGAGCCGAAAGAGTTGGCGAGAAAAGAGCGGTAGTTGCTTTAGCGACAACCGCTTACGACCGACAACGCCAACGGTGGTGTTGGCGGCTCGAAAAAAGAGTAATCAGGCATTGTCGAAATAAAATTGAAGAAAATAAGTATTGATATGTCAGTATTTGATAAAGTTGATCTAACTAAAGAGATTTGAATTAGTATTTTTTAATCTGTCATTTTGTAACTAGTATTACTAAACTAGCTTTTTACAAAGTATTTAAATTTTGTATTGTAGACCGAATTTTAATAAAACACTAAATTTTTTTGATAGAAGTTTGGTTAAAACATGAAAGATGTTAACGGAGTAAAAATGCCTTTAAAAAAAGATTAATTTTAAGAATACAAACACAAATACTTTTTTCTACCTAAAATTCCTTATCCCAACTCCTCATATTTTAAGCTATATCTTCATTTCCCATCAGGCACCAATCCTAAAATTATAAAACCTCCTAAAACCACGCTTCAACTATATTTTAGTTGCATGAAATCAAGTTGAAAATTTAATTTTATATTATTAATTTGGTGATTATTTTATTTACACTAACTATAATACATTTAATAAAAATCAATTAGTAAGTGATTATTTATATAAAAAGTTAAGGGTGATACTTAAATTGATCACAACTAAAACATATTTTTGATATAGATTTGCAAATTGAAACTGGCACTAATTTTGCATATTTTTATTTGTTTGGCGGTATCTAACTTTTGTTGCGTTAATGTTAGCAGTCATTTCAATTAAAAATGGTGTGTTAATGTAAATGCCTATGTCACACGTTGATTTTAATTATGGTGCTTTTTGCACTATATCTGTGCGGAAGATGGTAAAAATATGGATTTAATCAAGATTAAATTTTTTTGTTGTAAGAACTAAAATTAAGATATTTTATCAAATTTGTATATTAAAGATATCAAAAATACAATGCTCTTAACTTTGTTTACGTGTGACAAAATAGGTTTAATATAGTTGATAATTAGGATGATTTTATGAGAAATATAAGTAAATATAAACGAAAATTTTTATTGAGTGCTGCACTAATAACGTTGCTCACCAGTGCACAATCGTATGCTGATGGAACGTTAGTTTATTGTGCAGAAGCTTCACCTGAAACATTTAATCCACAGCTTGTGACAAGCGGTATTTCGATGGATGCGGGTGCAGTTCCTGTTTATAATCGTTTGGTGGAATTTAAATTAGGCACTACCGAAATTGAACCTTCTTTAGCTAAATCTTGGGATATTAGCCAAGATGGTCTAACTTATACTTTTCATTTACGTGATGATGTTAAATGGCATAACAGTAAAGAATTTAAACCAACCCGAAATTTAAATGCTGATGATGTTGTTTTTACATTTATGCGACAAAAGGATAAAAATCATCCTTATAACAAAGTTTCTGGTGGCCAATATGAATATTTTGAAAGTATGGGATTACCTAATTTAATTAAAGAGGTTAGAAAGGTTGATGATCATACTGTCGTATTTGAGTTAAGTCAGCCAGAAGCGCCTTTCTTAGCCGATTTAGCGATGTCCTTCGCTTCAATTTTATCAGCAGAATATGCCGATGCTATGCTTAAAAATGGCACACCAGAAAAAGTCGATTTACTACCTATTGGAACCGGCCCATTTACTTTTGTTCAATATCAAAAAGATTCACGAATCCTTTATAAAGCGAACCCAGATTATTTTGGTCCTAAAGCTAAACTTGATCGTTTAGTTTTTTCAATTACACCTGATGCTGCAATGCGTTATGCTAAGTTACAAAAAGGAGAGTGTCATGCAATGCCATTTCCAAATGTAGCGGATGTTGAACGAATGAAATCAGATAATAACATTGTTGTTAAAGAAATGGCAGGGACTAATATTGGCTATTTAGCTTACAATATGGATAAACCACCACTAGATAATTTAAAAGTTCGTCAAGCTCTAAATATGGCTGTCAACAAGGATGCGATCATTAAAGCTGTATTTCAGGGGGCAGCTGAACCAGCTAAAAACTTTATTCCACCATCAATGTGGGGTTATAACGATGCTGTAAAAGATTATCCTTATGATCCTGCACAAGCAAAAGAATTATTAAAATCAGCCGGATTAGAGAACGGGTTTACTATTAATTTATGGGCAATGCCAGTACAACGACCATATAATCCTAATGCGCGCCGTATGGCTGAAATGATTCAAGCGGATTGGGCTAAAATTGGGGTAACTGCTAAAATTGTTAGTTATGAATGGGGAGAGTATCTATCCCGAATTCGTGATGGTGAACATGATGCAGTATTAATGGGATGGTCGGGAGATAACGGTGATCCAGATAACTTTTATTCAGTTTTGATGAGTTGCGATGCGGTTAAATCTGGTTCGAATTATTCACATTGGTGTTATAAACCATTCGATGATTTATTACAACAAGCTCGAATTGAACCAAATCATGAAAAACGGGTTGAACTCTATAAACAAGCACAAGTTGAGATGCATGATCAAGCACCAGCATTAATGATTGCTCACTCAATGGTTTATATGCCGATACGTAAAGAGGTTAAAGGCTATATAATGGATCCTTTAGCATTACATAACTTCAACCAAGTTGCTCTTGAAAAATAGCATTCCTAGCGATTAACCTCTATTATGCGGTTAATCGCTGCGTTGGGTTTTACCTAATTTAATATTATCAATATATTATTTTATAACAATAAAAAGTTTATCTATTTGATAGACAATAATTTAGAAGCAATACTACTTAAGAGCCACTACATGTTTCGATTTCTTTTAAAGCGGTTAGGTATACTTATTCCGACTTTTATCAGTATTACACTGCTGACTTTTATTTTCGTTCACCTTATTCCTGGTGATCCCATTACCGTTCTTGCCGGAGAGCGAGGTTTATCGCCAGAACGTCATGCCGAATTAATGACTCAATTAGGTTTAGATAAACCGCTATATGAGCAATATTTTCAATACATTATTGGAATGCTGCATGGTGATTTAGGGATCTCGTTTAAAAGCCAAATTCCAGTTTGGGAGGAATTTGTTCCTCGATTTAAAGCAACTTTTGAGCTTGGATTTTGTGCGATGGTGTTTGCGATTAGTTTTGGGATTCCAATTGGCGTGCTTGCGGCAGTGAAACGTGGATCAATATTTGATCACACCGCTATAGGTTTGTCTTTAACGGGATATTCCATGCCGATTTTTTGGTGGGGAATGATGCTTATTATGTTGGTCTCTGTACACTTAAATTTAACCCCAGTATCAGGTCGTGTCAGCGATATGCTTTTTTTAGATGAAAGTCAACCTTTAACCGGATTTATGTTAATTGATACTTTTTTATGGGGAGAAAAGGAAGATTTTATTGATGCTGTTACTCACTTAATTTTACCATCCATTGTATTAGGTACTATCCCATTAGCAGTAATTGTGCGTATGACCCGTTCTTCTATGTTAGAAGTGTTGAGTGAAGACTATATCCGAACAGCACGAGCGAAAGGAGTTAGCCGACTGCGAATCATTCTTATCCATGCGTTACGTAATGCGATGATTCCTGTAATTACCGTTATCGGTTTACAAGTTGGTTCTATGCTTGCTGGCGCAATATTGACCGAAACTGTCTTTTCATGGCCAGGAATTGGTCGTTGGTTAATTGAAGCACTACAACGTCGAGATTACCCAGTTGTGCAAAGTGGTGTTTTGATTGTTGCAGGCATGATTATTTTGGTGAATTTATTGGTTGATATGTTGTACGGTGTTATCAATCCCCGTATAAGACATAAATAAGAGTGTGTTTACAGATGAATAAACAGGTTATTACTGAAGCCACTAATGAGCAAGACACAAGTTTGGTGGTACCTCAACCATTAACCCCTTTACGTGAATTTTGGTTTTATTTTTCACAAAATAAAGGAGCTTTAGTTGGTTTGATCTTTATTGCGATTGTTATATTACTTGCTATTTTGGCTAATTTTATTGCGCCGCATTCACCTTCTGAACAATTTAGAGATGCATTATTAGCGCCCCCAGTTTGGATGGATGGCGGGAGTTGGCAATTTATTTTAGGCACTGATGATGTGGGTCGAGATATCTTATCTAGACTTATTTATGGTGCACGTTTATCGCTGCTAGTCGGCTGTTTGGTTGTTATTATTTCGCTGATTTTAGGAATTACATTGGGATTGATTGCGGGTTATGTTGGTGGCTTTGTCGATAATATAATTATGCGTGCTGTCGATATCATGCTTGCCTTACCTAGCTTATTACTTGCACTTGTTTTAGTTGCAATATTTGGTCCCTCTATTGTTAATGCTTCTATGGCATTAGCATTTGTCGCGTTACCACATTATGTCCGCTTAACGCGCGGAGCGGCGTTAGCTGAAATTAATAAAGATTATGTTATTGCTTCCCGTGTTGCCGGCGCTGGCGCCTTACGGCAGATGTTTATAAATATTTTACCAAACTGTTTAGCGCCATTAATTGTTCAAGCTTCATTAGGATTTTCAAATGCAATTTTAGATATGGCAGCATTAGGCTTTTTGGGAATGGGAGCACAGCCACCGACACCTGAATGGGGAACAATGCTTGCTGATGTATTGCAATTTGCACAATCTGCATGGTGGGTTGTTACCTTCCCAGGTTTAGTCATTTTAATGACAGTGTTAGCTTTTAACTTAATGGGCGACGGTTTGCGAGATGCGCTTGATCCCAAATTGAAACAGTAATGGAGATTCAGTCATGGCACTATTAGAAGTAAAAGAATTATCTGTTCAATTTGGTGGATTTAAAGCAGTAGATCACATTAGTTATGATGTTGAACAAGGACAAGTGGTTGGCATTGTAGGAGAATCAGGATCAGGAAAATCAGTGAGTTCACTAGCCATAATGGGATTAATTGATTATCCGGGTAAAGTTAATGCAAATGCATTACATTTTGACGGTAAAGATCTTCAACAGATCTCAGCTAAAATGCGTCGTAATATTGTGGGTGCAGATGTGGCGATGATCTTTCAAGATCCAATGACAAGTTTAAATCCATGTTTTACCATAGGTTATCAAATCATTGAAACACTAAAAATCCATCAAGGTGGTAGGAAAAAAGCACTCAAAGCAAGAGCAATTGAGTTACTTAAATTAGTCGGTATTCCTGATGCTGAAAATCGACTCAATGTTTATCCTCATCAGTTATCTGGCGGGATGAGTCAGCGAGTAATGATTGCAATAGCGATTGCATGTAATCCCAAACTGTTAATTGCTGATGAACCAACCACAGCACTGGATGTAACAATTCAAGGACAAATTATTGAGTTATTGCTTGATTTGCAACGCAAAAATAATATGGCATTAGTTCTCATTACTCATGATTTGGCCTTAGTTTCAGAGGCTGCGCAAAAAATTATTGTCATGTATGCTGGACAGGTAGTTGAAATAGGTGATGCGGAGATCATTTTTAAAGTTCCACTACACCCTTACACACAAGCACTATTACGCTCGCTTCCTGAATTTACTCAAGATAAACAGCGGTTAGCATCGTTAGCGGGTGTTGTTCCGGGGAAATATGATCGGCCAATGGGCTGTTTACTTAATCCTCGATGTCCTTATGCTACCGAACGTTGTTATACTGAGGAGCCAGCATTGATAAGTTACTCTCAAACCAGGCAAGTAAAATGTCATTATCCACTATCGAGCGAAGGAATACCACAATATGAACAATAATATGGAAAATAACGAATTATTGCTTGATGCCCGAAACTTGACAAAATATTATCATGTTAAAACTGGTTTTTTTTCTGAACCTAAACAAGTTAAGGCTGTTGATGGTGTATCTTTTACGTTAGGTAAAGCCAAAACACTTGCAATTGTTGGTGAATCAGGCTGTGGCAAATCCTCATTAGCAAGATTATTGACAATGATTGAAAAACCCACATCGGGAGAACTTTATTTTAAAGATCAGAATCTTTTAGATAATGATTTAAAAGCGCAAAAATTGCATCGCCAAAAGATTCAAATTGTTTTCCAAAATCCATATTCATCATTGAATCCACGCAAAAAAATTGGCTCTATTCTAGAAGAGCCACTCATTATCAATACGGATTTAACTGCAAGTGATCGTAAAGCAAAAGTGTTAGCAATGATGCAAAAAGTTGGATTAAAGGAAGAGTTTTATAACCGTTATCCACATATGTTTTCAGGCGGACAGCGACAACGTATTGCTATCGCAAGGGGATTAATGCTTGATCCTGAAATCGTGGTTGCTGACGAACCTGTTTCTGCATTAGATGTTTCTGTGCGCGCACAAGTGCTAAATTTGATGATGGATCTACAACAAGAACTCGGTTTATCTTATATTTTTATCTCTCATGATCTTTCTGTCGTTGAACATATTGCTGATGAGGTAATGGTGATGTATTTAGGTCGCTGTGTTGAACAAGGACAAAAAGATGAAATCTATGGTAATCCTGAACATCCATACACGCAGGCATTATTATCAGCAACACCTAGATTAAATCCCGATCTTAGACGTGAAAGGATTAAATTAGAAGGAGAATTACCAAGCCCACTTAATCCTCCTTTAGGTTGTGCTTTCAATGCTCGATGCCGTTTAGCGTTTTCACGCTGCACAATTGAACAACCGCAACTTATCAATTATAACGGTCATAAAATTGCGTGTTTCTGTACAGAAAAAAGATAATAAAGGTGACAGTGAATTCTGTCACCGTATACTGTAATAAATCTATTTATTGTATTGTTTAATGATATAAACATGTTGTTGGTAAAAGTCATAAATTAACAGCTAATAATCAGCGAACTAGCAATTTAATACATTAGAAAGCAGCAGCATATCCCAATATTTTGTATAATTTTCACCTCTTTCCTGATAACAAATTGTGATATTTATGGTTTTGTGTTAGTTTCATACTCATCACTCACATAAAAATAGGTATTGGTTTATCCAAGGTTTACTTATGTCAAATTCATCTGCAAAAAAAGTGGCTTTTGCTGCTTTTATTGGTACTACTATTGAATGGTATGATTTTTATATCTATGCGTTAGCATCGGTATTGATTTTTGGTCAGCTATTTTTTCCATCTGATAACGAGTTTGTACAAATTTTAGGGGCGTTTGCTACCTTTGCAGTAGGTTTTTTATCCCGTCCTTTAGGTGCTATGTTATTTGGCCATATTGGTGACCGTTTAGGGCGTAAAAAATCACTTATTATCACTTTGCTTTTAATGGGGACGGCGACCACTTTTGTTGGGTTATTACCGTCTTATCAACAAGCAGGTATTTTGGCACCAACGTTATTGGTTGCGTTGCGAATTTTACAAGGTGTTGCTGTTGGTGGTGAGTGGGGTGGTGCCGTATTGATGACGAATGAACATGCGCCGAAAGGGTTGAAAAACTTCTTTTCATCCTTTGCTCAGTGGGGAAGCCCAGCAGGCAATATTTTAGCATTACTGGTTTTTTCTTATATTATTCGTTTACCTGTTAATGAACTGATTGATAGTGGTTATTGGCGTATTCCTTTTTTAGCCAGTGCTATTTTGTTAATTATTGGCATTATTGCCAGAGTGACGTTAACCGAATCGCCAGTTTTTGTTGAAGCATCTAAAAAACAAGCAGACTTAAAGCAAGAGTCAGCACCGATTATTGAAGTATTTAAAAAAGCATTGCCATTATTACTATTAGCGATTGGTGCTAATGTGCTGTCATTTAGTGGCATCTTTTCCAATACCTTAATGATTGGTTATACTACTTTGGTACTTGGTGTCGAAAAATCAGTGATAGTTGATGCACTGTTTTGGATCGCTATTGTCCATTTTGTTGCTCAACCGTTTATCTCTTATTGGTCAGAAAAATTCTCGGCAACACGCTTTTTGATTTGTACAGCAATGTTGGCAATGGCATCGGTATTCTTGTTATTCCCGATTATAAATTCAGGCACAAAAACCAGTTTTATTATTGGGATTTCGTTAAATGTGATTTGTTACAGCGGCTTTTATGGTGTAATAGCAGGGTACTTAAGTCGCATTTTCCCTGCCAGAATGCGTTATACTGGGCTCTCAATGAGTTATCAAGGGTGTGCGGCTATTTTTGGTAGCTTAATTCCGATGATAGGTGGTTATGTTATTTATACCTTCAAAAGTTTTTGGTTACCCTTAGCCTTGTTTTATTGCGGTTTAGCACTGATATCCATTATCTGCATCTACTTGATAAGCAAATATCGTTATTATGATGAATAATAAGGTCAATATATGAAAACCGTTTTATCAATTCAGTCCAATGTTGTTTATGGTTATGCCGGTAATAAAGTGGCGACGCTAGCGATGCAATTACAAGGTGTCGAAGTGATGCCAATACACACCGTTCAGTTATCGAGTAATACGGTTTATCCACATTATGACGGCATTGTGCTGGGCGCTCAGCAAATCACTCGAATCGTCAATAGTTTGGAAAAAATTGGCGTATTGTCATCCATTGACGCCATTATTTCGGGCTATATTGGGCTTGCCGAACAAGGTGAAGAGATCCTTGAGGCCGTAAAAAAGATAAAATTTTATAATCCTAATGCGATTTATGTTTGCGATCCGGTGATGGGGGGCGATATCAATAAAGGCAGTTCCTTGCCACAAAATATTATTGATTTCTTCACTAAGCAAGCAATCAAATACGCTGACTTTATTACACCTAATTTATTAGAATTACAGATATTATCGAATCTGGAAATCAAAACCTTTAACGATGTGCTTAACGCAATAAAAACACTGCAAAATAAGCCGATTCAAGCCATATTGGTTAAAAATCTGCTACATGCCGGTAAAACGACGGAATTATTTGAAATGATTTTAGCCACACCATCGCAAAGCTATCATCTGGCTCGACCATTATATGATTTTCCACACCGTCCATTAGGCGTTGGGGATTTAATCTGTAGCCTATTTACAGCCCATTTAGTCAATGGACAATCCCAATTAACCGCCTTTGAACTGGCCGCCAATGCCGCCAATCACGTTCTCGACATCACCAAACAAAAAAATGTCCAAGAGCTGGCGATTATCGATGCTCAGCAGTGGATTAAACAGCCGGATTTGAAGTATCGTGGGACACCGCTAGCATTATAAGGCAATTCAGATCGGTATTATTGTCATTGGCCATAATCATTTTAGCTGCAAAATTTAAATAACTTATTATTGGCATAGAAAATGCTTTCCTCAAAATGTTACTGTTAACAATTGAGGAACATTTAAAATGTGGAAAAGATACCCAATATTATTAAGTTTATTGCTTATTAGCCAATTATCTCGCGCTGCTGATATACCGCTATCCAATACAGGAAAGTACTGTGATACCCCTTCCCGTTGTCTTAACCCGATAGCGACCAATGTTATGGTAACGTCCCCCAATTATTTAGCGACTCAAGCTGGAATTGATGTATTACGCAAAGGAGGCAATGCGGTTGATGCAACGATTGCCGTATCCTCAACACTTGCTGTTGTTTATCCTCAAATGAATACCATTGGTGGCGATAACTTTTGGTTAATTTACAACGCTAAAACCAAAGAACTAAAAGGACTAAATACTGTGCGTCGGTTTGCAACAATCGGTCTAATCGATATTGATTAGATATTCCGAAAGATTATTTTGTACGTCAAAAAATAAAAATAGCTATAAAATTAGACAAAATTTGCGATAATAAAAAAGAGAAAGGGATATAACGTCAATGGAGATAGTGCTTGATGATAATAATTAAAGAGCAATCGAATTTTGGTTTTCTCGCTGAACACGATCCACTATTTGTCGAATTAGCGTGTACAGCAGAGCGAGCATTTAGTAGTGATCCTAATACCACATTAATGAAATTACGGCAATTGGCTGAAGCAATGGCACAACATATTGCTGCCAAGGCTGGTATTGAATTTAATGAACGCACTTCGCAGTCTGATTTGTTGTATAAGATTAGTAATGAACTCAAATTAGACCCCATTATCCGTAATCTTTTTCATACTTTACGTATTGAAGGGAATAAAGCTACTCATCAATTTAAAACCAAGCACAAAGAAGCAAAAGATGGACTCTTAGTTGCTTACAAATTAGCGATATGGTTTCACCAATCTTTTAGTCAAGCTGGTGTGCAATTTAAACCAGGACCTTTCAAACCACTTGCTGATCCTAGCGAGCACTTGCGCAGTTTACAGTCAGAAATCAGTAAACTTAAAATAGAACTAGAACAAGCCAATATTGAACTCAATTCCAGTCAACAATTTAATGAATTACTCGCTAAAGAAAAGACTGAATTTGAAACCTTAGCTTTAAAAATGGATGAAGAGGCGCGATCCCTATTTCAACAGGCCCAAGAAAATGAGGCAATTTTACTCAAACAACAGAAAGAATATGAATTAAAGATTAAGGATTTACAACAAGCACTTGCTCTACAAGATGTAAAAGCTCAAAAAGTATCTCGTAATACAATAAGTAAGAAAGCTAAGAAAGCAAGTCAACAAATAGAATTAAGCGAAGAACTCACTCGAATTTTAATTGATATGCAGCTTATTGAAGCGGGTTGGCAAGCTGACACCGAACAGTTAAATTATAAAAAGGGTACTCGCCCAGAAAAAAATAAATATTTAGCCATTGCCGAATGGCCGACAGAACATAAAGGCGAAAAAGGATGGGCTGATTATGTTTTATTTGCGGGATTAACACCAATTGCAGTTGTTGAAGCTAAGAAAAAGAATAAAAATGTTTCTGGAAAAATTGGTCAAGCTGAACGTTATAGTAAAGGCTTCCAAGTATTACCACCATTGATTGGTGCCTGGGAACTTGAAAAAAGAACGATTGCTTGGCCTGATGAATCAGATTGCCACTACAAAATTCCTTTTGTTTATTCTTGTAATGGTCGTCCATACATTCAACAATTAGCTGAACAGTCAGGAACATGGTTTCGTGATGTTCGTGATGGCGCCAATTTAAAGCGTCCTTTATTATCCTTTCATTCACCACAAGGACTCTTAGATCTACTTAATCGTAGTCGAGAAAACGCTGAACAACAACTAAAACAAGAACCATTTGCCTATTTGCAATTAAGGGATTATCAAGAAAAAGCAATTGTTGCGACAGAAAATACCCTTTCCAAGGGGATACGAACCGCTTTACTTGCTATGGCAACAGGAACAGGTAAAACTCGAACAATTATAGGTTTGATATACCGCTTTTTAAAAACTGAACGATTTAAACGAATTCTATTTTTAGTTGATCGTACCGCTTTAGGAAATCAAGCAATAGATTCTTTTAATGAAGCCCCGTTAGAACAAAACCTTACTTTATCTAAAATTTATAACTTAGCCGAGCTTGGTTCTATGGCTACTGAAGCTGAAACACGAATACAAGTGGCAACCGTGCAAGCAATGGTCAAACGCATTTTTATGAGCGATAATCCACCTTTAATCGATCAGTTTGATTGTATTATAATTGACGAGGCGCACCGTGGTTATACATTAGATCAAGAGATGACAGAAGGTGAAATGGCAATACGTGACGCCACGCAATATTTATCAAGTTATCGTCGAGTATTAGATTATTTTGATGCGGTAAAAATTGCGCTAACGGCAACACCCGCAAAACATACTAGCGATATTTTTGGTAAGCCTGTTTATATTTATTCATATCGAGAAGCTGTTGCCGATGACTGGTTAATTGATCATGAACCGCCAATACGTTACCAAACTTTATTAACACAAAATGGTATTACGTTCACCAAAGGTGAAAAAGTCAGTGCCATCAATACGCAAACCGGTGAAGTTGAAACCGCTGAATTAGAAGATGAGCTTAATTTTGAAGTCGACGCGTTTAATCGTCGGGTTATAAATGAAAACTTTAACCGAGTAATTTGCGAACAATTGGTGAATGAACTCGATCCGTTTGGTGAAGAAAAAACATTAATCTTCTGTGCTACCGATCTGCATGCAGATATGGTTAAACGCTTATTAGATGATGCATTTAAGAATCTCTATAATGGTGAATATAATCAAGCAGCTGTCGCTAAAATTACCGGGCAGAGTGATAAAGTTAATCAATTAATCAAACAATTTAAAAATGAACGCTATCCAAATATAGCTATCACTGTTGATTTATTAACAACGGGTATTGATGTGCCTAAGATTTGTAATTTAGTCTTTATGCGCCGAGTCAAATCCCGTATCTTATATGAACAAATGATTGGTCGCGCAACAAGACGATGTGATAGTATAGGTAAAACGGTATTTCGAATATATGATCCGGTTGATATTTATGCCGCACTAAAAGACGTTAATACTATGCAACCGTTAGTTAAAGATCCTAATATCCCCCTTGAACAATTAATTGAGGAACTAAGTGATCCTAAATTATTAGCTAAAGCATTACAAACACCTGGCGATATGGCGGGTGAAACTTATGCTGATGTAATTTTAAATCAATTAAATCAAAAATTAATGCGAATCTTGCGTAAGGCAGAGCAAAAAGCAGAAAATAAACCTGAATTAAGACAAAAGTTAGATGAATTACAAACCTTATGGGATGTTGAACCGAAAAAACTACATAATTATTTACATGAAATTGGTCCTGAATCTGCTGCGAATTTTATCAAACAACATCATGGGTTAATTAATCAATTAAATGAAGTCAATCGATTGCTAGGTAGTGAACGTTTACCACTCATTTCTCAACATGAAGATCATCTTCGAGAACGCTCGCAAAGTTATGGCTCTCACCAAAGACCCGAGGATTATTTAGACAGTTTTAATCATTTCATTCATAATCAATTAAATGAAAGTGCTGCGTTGTCTGTGGTTGTTAACCGCCCACGTGATTTAACCCGTGCGCAATTGAAAGAAGTTAAACTGTTATTGGATGGTGCAGGTTATTCGGAAGCTAATTTACGCACTGCCGTACGCAATCAAACTAATCAAGATATTGCAGCGAGTATTATTGGTTATATCCGACGTGCTGCCTTGGGCGAACCATTAATTCCTTTTGAACAACGTGTTAAACAAGCCATGCAACAAATCTACCAAAGCCATAGTTGGACACCGGCTCAACGCAATTGGTTAGATCGTTTAGCCAAACAAATTATCTTTGAGATCGTTATTGATAAAGAATTTATTAATCAACGCTTTACTGATAGTGGTGGTGCTAAGCAGCTTGATAAAATATTGGGCAATCAACTTGATACGGTATTAGATGAATTAAGCGAGGCTATTTGGTCAGCACTTACCGCATAATATAGCAAAGTCACTTGAAGTTGCTAAAATATACATTTACTCTAATTCATAATGGCGATGAAAATACTGGTCTTGCCTATTAAGTATACGAGTATAAACTTGGGATAAAAAATGACTAATAACAATATTGTACAAAAACTGTGGAATTTATGTGATGTATTGCGTGATGATGGTATTAACTATTCAGATTATGTAACTGAATTAGTACTTTTATTATTTATTAAAATGGTACACGAAAATACTAAAGCAGGGATTTTGCAAAAACATCCTTTACCTGTTGGGTGTCGTTGGACTAATCTCAATGATAAATCAGGTATTACCCTGTTAAATGATTATAAAGCTATGCTATTAGCCTTATCAACAGGTAAGCGTCAAGAAATCGATCCTAAAAATCCAGAAAAATACATTGAAGTGACAGTACATAATGACCCATTAATAAGCGCCATTTATGACGATGCACAAACTCGATTACGAGAACCACGGCATTTAGAGCAATTGATTAAAACATTAGATCAAATTGATTGGTTTAGTATTCAAAAGGATGGGCTGGGCGATCTTTATGAAGGATTATTAGAAAAAAATGCCAATGAAACAAAATCCGGTGCTGGTCAGTATTTTACGCCAAGACCACTGATTAATTGTATGGTGCGGTGTATTAAACCACAAATAAAACATATCATCCAAGATCCTGCTGTCGGAACGGCAGGATTTCTTGTCGCAGCAGATCAGTATTTACGGCAACAAACCAACGATTATTATGATCTTGATGCTAAAGATGCTGATTTTCAAAAAAACGAAGCGTTTATTGGTGTTGAATTAGTACCAAATACTCGTCGACTTGCCTTAATGAATTGTTTATTACACGGTATAGAAGGCGGTAATGATGGTGCAATTTTATTAGGCAATTCACTTGGTCAAGTTGGGCAAGACCTAAAACCTGCGGATATTATTCTCGCTAATCCACCATTTGGTACCAGTAAAGGTGGCGATGCCAGTATTACTCGTAAAGATTTAACTTATGAGACCACCAACAAGCAATTAGCTTTTTTACAACATATTTACCGTAATTTAAAACCCGGTGGTCGCGCTGCCGTGGTATTGCCTGATAATGTATTGTTTGAAGCGGGTAAAGGGACTGATATTCGTCGCGATTTAATGAATAAATGTAATTTACATACAATACTACGCTTACCGACCGGGATTTTTTATGCCCAAGGTGTAAAAACCAATGTGCTATTTTTCACTAAAGGCTCAGTAACAGACAAACTGCAACAAGAAAATTGTACGCAAAATGTTTGGGTTTATGATTTGCGTACCAATATGCCAAACTTTGGTAAACGCACACCATTTACTGAGCAATATTTACAACCATTTGAAACCGTTTATGGTATCAATCCCGACGGCACCAGCCCAAGACAGGAAGGTGAATGGTCATTCAGTTCAGATGATATCGAAGTAGACTCGTCAGCCAGTCAAGAAAACTTAGACATTAATGATCAACTAGCACAATCAAGATGGCGCTGTTTTAGCCGCGATTGGATTGCTGACACAAAACAGGATTCACTCGATATCAGTTGGTTAAAAGATAAAAATAGTGTGGATACAACCAAACTCCCAGAACCAGCCATACTCGCCAAGCAAGCTAAAGATGAGTTAATAGTTGCTTTGGATAAGTTGGAGAGTTTGTTGAGTGCTTTGGGAGAAACTGAATAATGAGCGATATTTTGTTACCTAAAGGTTGGGTTCAGGCTCCTATTGCACAACTAATTTCTATTGACGGATTGATTTCAGATGGCGATTGGGTTGAATCAAAAGATCAGGATATTAACGGTTTTGTACGACTTATTCAGTTAGCTGATATTGGTGATGGGTATTTCCAAAATAAGTCTAATAGGTTCATGTCAATAGAAAAAGCAAAAGCATTAAATTGTACTTTTTTAAAACAAGGGGACTTATTAATAGCGAGAATGCCCGCTCCTTTAGGGCGTACGTGTATTTTCCCTGAAATAGGGCAAAAATCTGTTACTGTAGTTGATATTTGTATAATTAGAACAAGTAATAATTCAGCTATCACTAATAGTGTTTTGACTTATTGGTTAAATTCACCTTTTATGAGAAATGAAATTGAAGTAAATTCATCTGGAACTACACGTAAAAGAATTACTCGGAAAAAATTAGAACAATTTGTTATTCCTTTACCTCCTATGTCAGAACAAAAAATCATAGCTGAAAAACTTGATTTATTACTAGCCCAAGTACAAGAAACAAAATCACGCCTTGAACAAATTCCCGAACTTCTAAAACAGTTTCGGCAGTCAGTGTTATCGGATGCAGTGAGTGGTAAATTAACGGAAGATTGTACTTATCATTCCCGTTCTAATAACATTATATTAGGTAATGTTTTAGAATTAGCATACGGCAAATCATTACCAGCGAAATCTCGAAGTGGTGACGGTTACCCTGTATATGGATCAAATGGTGAAATAGGTAAACATAAACAAAAATTAGTAAACGGACCATTTATAATTGTTGGTCGTAAAGGAAGCTATGGTGAAATTACTTGGTCTGATAGTTCAGGATGGCCAATCGATACTACATATTATGTTGTATTAAAAATAAAAAGTAATCTTAAATTTATTTTTTATTTATTACAAACTTTGGGATTAAATCAATTAAATAGGTCTACCGCTATACCAGGCTTAAATCGTGAAGATGCATATAAACTTAAAATTAATTTACCCTCAATCCAAGAACAAAACGAAATCGTCCGTCGTGTAGAACAATTATTTGCCTATGCTGATAAAATTGAACAACAGGTTAATACAGCTTTAGAAAAAGTGAATCATTTACCGCAATCAATTTTAGCCAAAGCGTTTCGTGGTGAATTAACCGCCCAATGGCGCGCTAAAAATCCTGATTTAATTACAGGTGAAAATTCAGCTGCATCCTTACTTGAAAAAATTCAGATTGAACGCGCACAACACAATAAAAAGAAAAAATAATAAATGCGTCAAGAACAAATTGATTTGCTAGAAATAATCACCAATAAGCAAAATAGTAACCCTGAAATCAACACATTGTTTAAAGGGTTATTATATTCACCTTGGCAATGCTCGAATAAATTAATCGATAAATATGTTAGTAAATCATTAGCAAAAATAGTAAAACGATATAAACAGTCTGTGTTACATTTTGTTTTTAATACAACTAAATTTAATTACTACCAAACTTATATTTGTGGAATTTATTTAGAGCTTAATGATAGCAACACAGGTGAAGAAGCAAATTTCTTAGCGCAATTAAATTTGTACAAAGAAATAATTTCGGAAGATCTCGAAAAAGCTAACCTTAACTTTGATGAATTATCATCACAAGGGCAAGATAGATTAGTCGGTTTGTATATTTATGCGACCATCGCAGTATATGAGGTGGCGGGAATTATACAACCTATCGATAATTCAAAACATTTTCATCTCAAAATTAAAGAATGTTATTTAGATGCTTATTTAATAAAACAGTTTAGAACTTTTTGCAATCAATATAGTTGTATATCAGATTATTTAACTCTCTATCATTTAACCACGAATTTAGGACTATCTCAATTACAAAAAAATAGTGAACCACTGAAAAATATTACTAACTATTTAATCGATAAAACCTTATCCATAAATATCAAATATCTTGATACGCCGATTTCTTATTCCTTCCAACAACTTTTTAATCGAGCCCAACTGTTAACTTTTTTAACTTGCTTTTTAGTTCATCATTGTTCAACACCAAATAAAATCGAATTAAAACCAGTCAAAATTCATAATGCGGAAATTCTCAAAGCTGGGTTTAATCAAAATGAAATTGACAACTTGATTGCCGATATTGACAATAGAACAGGATTTTATAATACAGTATTAGAAAGAACGGAGGTGAATGATTGGCTTAACTTTAAAAATTTCAATCTTTACTACATGTTCAATATTCACGCCAAATCATTGTTAGATAAATCGTTAAGAGCACATCAAAAATGGTTTGAAATTAACTATTTAAATCCTTATTTGCACAAAGAGCTTGATCAAGAAAGATTTATCATTGGTCAAGGTTTTAAACGAACTAACAAATATCAAAATAGGATCGATAATTATGATGTCGATGTTGTTATATATGATAAAAAAACTGATCTTATTTATTTTTGTCAATTAAAACACACAGTAAATTTTCTAACAACTAGCTTTAGAAATGAACTAAACGCATATAGTAGTGAAATCCTTGAAAAAGGCGTTAATCAGTTAATAGCTCTGAGAGAAATTATCAATGATGATTTAATCAAGCAGCAACTTATCACCGCATTTCAAAATACTCCATTAACAAAATCTTATATAAGAAAAAATGATTTCTCTAAAAATAGTCGTTTTATATTAATTCATAATATGCAAGATTTCGATCTTTGTACAAAAAATAGCATAACCTTGTATGAATGGAACACCTTGCGTAACCTACTGAAAGGGAGTAGCGTATATACAAAAATAGATAAAGATCACTATTATCGTGGTGAAAAAATAAAAGAATTGCCGATTGATTTGGCCGATCTGAATGCGGTAAAAGAACATAGTCATATGAATAATAATATTAATTCGAGTTTCAAAATTAGTAAAGAATACCTAGAGTTATCAATATATAGCCATTCACAAACCGTCATTTTCAACAAAATAATTAAAAATAATATAAAATTAGATTGTATAGCCCCTTATTTTAATTAGTTATCAATAAATTTATGATTAGATATTTTATATTTCAAGCAGGTATCTAAAAAGTCCTTCCTTGCTGAAGGAAAATCAACGTCAAAACAGCAAAATTAAACCACACCAACCTAAGTCGGTGTAGTTTTGACTTTATGGCTATACCTTAAACGTAACCCACGGTTTAAGTTTAACCACTGTTTGAATCAAACCGGCGTTTTGTTGTGCTTCAATTACAGGTGTGATCGGTTTATAGGCTGTAGGAGCCTCTTCACGTAGGCGTTCTTCTTTTAAGGTAATACATTGCCATGGCAAATTAACCTTATCATATTCAACTTTTTTGCTACGCATAGCTTGTCGTCTTTCTGCTCGACCTGCACCGTGTGAGCAAGACCATAACCAATCAGCATTACCTTTTCCTACTGCCACATAAGAGTGATCACCCATTGAGCCAGGGATTAAAGCTATCTGACCAGCATAAGCAGGCGTCGCCCCTTTACGATGAATATTCATCTCATGTTCAGGCAAAATGATATTGTGCGAAATGTCGACCACGAGTTGACTATTATCTTGATGAAAAATAGTTGCAAGTGATTTACGTATCAATTCGGTAATCACAATTCGATTAATCCAAGCATAACTCGCGGCAACGCCCATAGCGTGTAAATAGGCTTGTGCATGACTATCTGTTAAACCAAACAATCCTGATTTTGGTTGTTTTTCATTAGTCGGCCATAAAGCTTTTGCTCTATCTTGCCAACGCTGACCAATGTAAAAACCAACATCACGCGATCCGGTGTGAATCATGACGACGATACTATTTTTTTCAAGACCTAATTGATAAGCTAAATGCCGATCGATAATATCATCAACAATTTGTAACTCGACAAAATGGTTGCCAGATCCGACTGTACCTAAACTCGCTGGGCGAATAATATCGCGCTTTTCAAAAAAGGCTTCAGGCGCATACTGACTATCTGCCTTAATTAAGTGATTACCCGATATTTTATTAAGCTCTGCGTGTAACCGTTCATAATTAACTGAATTCCACAAACCTTGCTGCGGTAACGCCGATAACCATGCTGAAAGACCTTGATCGAATAATGCTTCAAAAGATTGCGGCGTAACAGGTACATCACGCTCATCTTGCAATAACACACGTTTTAATTGTGCAATAATTGTCGATTTTTGTTCACACACCTGATTAAAGCTTAAACCGGTGGTAAAAAGCCGCATACCGCAATTAATATCGGTACCAATTGCTGCCGGAATAACTAAATCCTGTGTAGTTGCAACAATACTACCAACAGGCGCAACCGCACCCGGATGAAAATCAGGTGTAGCACGAGCCATGCAAACTTTCCCTACACTATTAGGAACGCTCACAGATGCAAAGTTCAGTAGCTGTTCTACCGCTTTTTGCTCTAATGGCAATGGACTCGGTAACAAAATCTGAGCAGAAGTATTTTCTTTATTTAAAGTATAAATATCATTATTAAAATGACTTTCAATCCCAAGACGGGACAAACGTTTTTGTAAACGGGAAAATGTAGACATAATAGCCACCTAGAAAACAATAAAAAAGCGTCTCCTCAAATTGAGAAGATAATTACTGTTTTCCTGCAGCAGCACTATTCAGGAAAGCGGGTGAATTTTATACGCTGATTATTTATTTGTAAAGGATAAAATTGATATAGTAAGTCTGATAAATTTATTTTTATGACTTGCTCATTTGCTTTAAAATAGCAAACTCACCGATAAATTGATGAAGTTTATTTAAATCTTAAAAGGTGTTATTGATGGTCAACCTTGGCAGATTGATATGCAAAAACAGCCGATCATTTTGGGTGATGATTTGTATTTTTCAATCCAAATATTGGGAAGGTTTTCCTATGCTTCCGAAACTTTGTTTTGGGCTTAGGCAAGTGTTAACACACTATTTGCTTGCTAAAGATTATCACGTGACTTTGAATGACGGATCGAAGCTAATTGCAGTAAAAGAAAAACATCACATCACTGCTGAATCTGATCATTTATCGCAATGAGTTAAACTCAATGGCTAGAGGGCTTACTCGTGCTAATTCAATATAAAATAGATAATATACGGTGATTAAATGGACAAAAAAGCAAAAAAGATTCTGTTTCAAACCTATTGGAAAAATGGCTGGAAGGACAGAAAAGAGATAAAAACAGAGCCGAACGACTTCGCGTATGCGAAAGAAAAAGGATTAATGTTTGATCCCATTACCATATCACACGATGATTGTGTCAATAAAATCATAAACATCGTCTCCACAATCACACTTGAACACGTTGCCAAGGCCTTTTTGAGCAGCTTATCAACGCGGCGACTTGATTGGCGCTCAGGTATTGCGTCATACTTTATCGCCAAATTAATGACAGCGCATCAATATACGCCAGTCGTGTCTGGTCAATCTTATCAAGATGGCCAAATGAGTCATTCATCCTATACGTGTCAAATCTGCCGTGATCTCAAATATGGCATGATTGGTAATGAAAACTACGTCAAAGCAGATTTAAATATCTTAAACTTTGAACGAATAAAGTGGGGAGGAGTGCGTCATGGTGATTTACTTTATACCTACTTTGATCTCATGCAATTCACTAAACAGGCAATCTCTGAACCGACCAAAGATGATATAGCTATTTTAAAAGGGATATTAGCCATTATTGCATCCTGTCAGCAAGATGATTACCCGGGTTCACTGAGTGATAAACTGACGGATGTACCTAACTTTAAATCCAATCAGGATGAACGTAACACCATTATTGAGATTTTGGCTTGTGTGGGGATTTTACAACCCGCTTCTTATGAGCGCCCAACAAGGGGAAAACACGATTGGGTATATGCCACTTATTGGCGTGGTCAGGATAAATACAATCAACAAATGGTGAAGCAATTATTTGGTCTTTAATGCATGATCTCTAATTTGCTCTAGGGGCTGTTAATCTCATCCCAACTCAGCCCACCAAATATTTTTTTAGCCTGTCGGCATCATTACTCTTCTGTTTTTTGGTTCTCGAAATCGCAAAAAGCTCTATTTTACAAGGGCTGGTCAAAGCAGATTGTTTCTGCTCCTGTTCACATTGTGTAGTGAGTGATAAGACCAACAGCGACGAGAAACAGATTTACCATTAAATATCAAATCAAAGCAACGGCACATGTTGAATGTCGAAAAGATGCTAATGTGATTAATGAAATCCCAATGGCAAACAAAGATATTGATGCAGTGATGACCGCACAAAATGAATTAGTTGAGATAGTGCAATCAATTAAGGTACTGGTGTGTGTGAAGAGGTAAAAATTATCGAGGCGCGATCCTCAATATTTATTTAATCTTTACTACTATCAACATTAAATTGCCAAACTTACTAAGCGTCGTAATTGCATTAGTTTTCTCTTCAATAAGATTCTTACAGATCCTCCCTTTAGGTTATTGCAATGGGGTTCGCCTTGAAAGCCGCCGTGCAATATTGAAGTTCAGGTGTTCAGGCGAACGAAGGTTTCCAACGAAACCCTCCGGCTCCCCGTTCCACTAGCGTGGGGTGTAATGGCGGATATTTGAAAAATTAATGGGCGATTAGTTGTTTTATAAGCTAATTAATGATATCGCTATACATAAAGCTCAAGTAAGATAAATTTTTGTGAGATATCTTAAAAAAGTATGAATCAATCCATCAATGGTTCAAGCAGTGGTGCTAATTCCTCATCCTCTAAAATGCACCATCTAACAAATGCAGAATAAGGTTTATTGCGTTTGATTATCTCTTTCATTTTTTCTAATGAGTCTTGTCTTTCTTCTTCATTGGAATCTTGATCGTAATATCTATTTAGTTGGGTTAATAAATCATTGTACCGTTTAAAAACTAATTCTCGTAGATAGGCAGCTGTTATGTGTTTATTGATGGTATTATTATTGTTAAATATTTCTTTTAATAGCTCTACTGTCTTAATTGTTTTCGGATCAGCATTCATCGCTTGGATATCAACTCTTTTGGCTTTTGGTGACGTAGGAACACTCAGTTTAATAGCTCTAAATACATCTGTTTTTTCGTCACAACAATCTAAAATATCATTATACTTTGCAAGTTTAACGTTATTACACCGTCCGCAAACATAATAAAGATTATTCCAATCAAATTTTTTATCTTGATCTCCTTGATGAGCATCCAAATGCTCAATATTTATTGATAGCGGTTTTTTAGTCTCGCACAAGTAACATTTTTCGAAAAAAATCGTTTTTAATGCTTCATACACATCTTCTTCATCGTATTTTTTTCCATTCTGCAAAGAAACTGGCACATCAACTTTTGTTCTATCAACATTAAACATTTAGCTATTCCTACTACATTTGTTAATCAATAACTGCGCTCTTTTTAGAAAGGAAAGAGATTCAGGATCTAGCTTTGCTTGATGCGGTTCAATTTCGTTGACTAAGTTTTTTAGTTCATTAATTTCGCAATTATTATTACTGATATACTTTCCTAATTGCTCAATCTTGTCGCTTAACATATCTGAAATAGGCAACACGCCAAATAAGCCTTCAAGGATCGCTTCATAGGAGTACATAGCTAAATTTTCATTAACAGCTTGAAGAGCCGATAAATCATAAATGACTGCATCGTTTACCGAAGAGACAACAAAGGGTGAATGAGTCGTGATAATAAATTGAATATTAGGGAAAGCATTGGTTAAAAACGAAAAGATTTTTCGTTGTAAGGATACATGTAAATGTGCATCAATTTCATCGATTAAAACAATTCCTTCTAGCTCATCGGGTGTAAGATCTCTTAATCTCACTTTCATTAACAAGTCAGCATAAACCGCTAAAATAGATGAAAATCCTGAAGATAATTGCTGAAAACCATAAGGTTCTTTATCTACTTGTTGAATCAAAAATCGGTGATTTTGGTGATCAAAATTTATTGATAGCTGATTATCTTCAAATAACTCTCTAAAATCATCTTCCAGTTTGTTAAACCAATGTTGAATATTTTGGGCTTCTTGCGGATTATTACCAATATTTTTTGAATCAGCAAAAGCTTGTTGAGTTTTATAACTTACTAAATATTGTTCAAAGTAATCAGCAGCTGATCCCCTATTATTTTTAATTTCTTTATGTTTTAAGCTTTCAACACTTACAACGGATTCTGTTTTTGCTATTTTAGCTTGGCGAGTTGCCTCAAATTTTAAACACACCACTTTGCCATCGGTATAATTAGCGGTTAATTGCTCAAGTTCTGTTGGGTTTATGATCTGATTCAATGCTTCTTTAATTTGCATGTCATTTAATTTGATTTGACCAAGACGAATATCATACATTGAGTCTGATTTTTTAGTTTTCGAAAACCAATCTTTAAGATTCTCTTGAGTTTTGATTAACGTTTCTATATCTGGATTATTCTTTTCAACAATCCGTTTTACAAGATACTCATGGAGTAGATTGATGAGCTGAGTTTTTCCGCAACCATTTTTACCAGTTAGAATTAAATTTTTGCCCTCTAAATTAATGTCGACTTCTTTTTTTGAATTTGGGATTACCGTTTGAATCCTTTGTATATAACCTTTTTTATTAATATTTGTTGGCATTGACTGAATGATTTTATCTTTAGGATCAGCAAAGGTTAAACTATCTCTTTTCGGTGTCTCTGACCAAACAGCGGTAATGCTTTGTTCACTGCAATAGTCTTTGATCTCTTTACCAAAATAACGTTGAATTTTATTTAATGAATCGGGACTTGGTCTTGAGCGTCTCCAGTGGTCAAAAAACGGGCGATCACCTTCTGAATCATATTTTTTGTCGGCTGTTATACACTGCCTTATTAATTGGTTTATCTCATCACTTTTTGGGGAATTTGTATTTTCATTGAGAAGATTGAGTTGCTGTTTTAATTTTTCAAAAAAAGCCCTATTTGAATATTGATCATCAAATTTTAAAAAGTCACGAATTACTTGATAGGCTTCATTGGGAATTTTTTCACTTAACATTCCATTTGATATTTCACTTTGCCACGCTACATTTTTATCTGTAACTCCAATCATTAACGTTTGTGGTTGTGAAAAAAAGATACATTTAATTTTGAGTTCATTAAAGAAAAAATTAAACAGTAATGAATTATTTTTATGGCGCTTGGCTAAATTATTTAATTTAGGTAATTCTGCTTTTAAATCAATCATCTCGCTTATCCTGTTATTTATTTTTTATCTATTATTTTTTCAACCGCCTTCACCGTTATCCCCAAAATTTTAGCGATATCATCAACCGAAACACCTTTTTCCAACAATGCATTAATCAATATTTTCTTTTCAGTCTCAGCTTTTTCTTTTATTTCTTTTGCTTTTTGTTGAGCTGTTTTTGTCTTATCCTTTTCAACCGCCAACTTCTCTTTAGCAATCAACTTTTCTTCCTTACGGATGCGTTCAACTACTTGATAAGTCGGGACGTATTTTAGGCTTTGTTCTAACTCGTCCATAAGTTTAGTACTGCGGAAGCTGATATAGGATTTAGGGGTGATGATTAGGTGGTCGATTAGGTCGATATTTAAAATACGGCCGACTTGAATTAGGCGATCGGTGATATCTTTATCGGCATCCGACGGCGTCAGTGATCCTGACGGGTGATTATGAACTAGTATCACCCGTGAGGCGTTTTTCATCACTGCAACACGAAATACATTCATCGGTTCAACGTCGACCGATTTATAACTGCCAAGCGCAATCAGTTCGATATACAGGATATAACCAGCTTGATTCATGCCAATCATCCAAAGATGTTCTTTTTCTTGGTCGATTTGGTTATCACGCAATAACACACGTTGCATAATGCTGTACACATCATCCGTGCTTTCAATATAGCGTTTATCATGCTTAGTCAGTTTAATATCCATCGTATCACCTTGTAAAATCAATTAAAAAATAATATAGCATATTTTTCTTAGGCTTAGCAGAAGTTAATTAATCTTTGTTATACCTGTGCTGGCATATTTTATGTTTACCTGATAGGTTCATCGTAAACTGCAATAACATTCATTTAGTATTTAGATTGGATTATAATTCTCCTAATTTTTATTATAAAACGCCTAAAATAACAGCAGATAATTCAATATCAACAATCCAATCTAATAAGTTCGACAGTATAAAATAGTTGGACAATTTTTTGGCTAGTTATTGCAATTGATTATTGCTTCAATGCAAGCTTACTTCTTACTTCTTACTTCTTACTTCTTACTTTTTGCAACCCAATAATCGAATAATGACAGCATAATAAAATTGCCGGATAGATTATAAAATTAAGGGTTATCATTGATGTGATACCTAACATCCCCATAATAAAATCTAGATTAAAAGCCAATTTATCAGTATCTTCCATTACTAACATTGGGACAATAGGCGGCATTGCGGGAATTATAATACCAATTGGCACGCCTAAAATGACTAATCCAAGTGGTCGTTTTATTTTATTTAAAAGAAAGATTGAAATCAGAATAAAACAGAAATAACACAAACCATAAAATATTAAATAATATAATTCTGGTGTGCGATGTTTTGCGATAATTATTCGATAACACCATTGGTAACTTAGATAGGCGCCGATAAAATTAAATAAGATGATAATTAATAAATTAATTAATTTCATTAGGCCGTCCTTTTGTTGTTTTCAATCTTTTCATCACTTCAATTAAAAGCAAGTTAGCTACTTTATTCAAGACAAAATCATTTTTCTTTTGAATACTACTTATAAATTTTTTTTTAATCAATCTCAAGGTAGTTAGACGGACAAAAGTATGGATAAAGAGATAGATTCGCCACCGCCCCCAATTAAACGTAAAAAGAAGCTGATTATATTAACGCTATTATTTCTTTTTTTTGCTTTGGCTTATGGCGTTTATTGGTTTATGTTTAGTCGATTTAATCAATCAACGGATAATGCCTATGTTATGGGTAATCAGGTCCCGGTTGATGCGCAAGTAAATGGTGGAATAGTAGAGATTAATGTCGATAATAACGATTTTATTCAACAAAATGATGTGATAGCAACGATTGATGCAGTTGATGCAGAAAATGAATTTGGTTATGCCAAAAATGCGTTAATCAAAGCGATTAGAGAGTTGCATCAAATTCAGATCACAAATGAAAAACTTTTAGCCAGCATTCAGTTAAAACAAGTCACCTTAGACAAACTTAAGCAAGATCTTGAACGCCGGGAGAATCTTTGGTCACGAAAGGTCATTTCAAAAGAAGAGATTATTCATGCAAGGCAAGATGTCGATTTTGCTATTAATGATTTAAAGATATCTAAGCATGAATTAGCCATTAATAATGCGCTACTAATGAAAACGCCATTATTAGAACAACCAAGTATTCAGCAAGCAATTTTTAAATTAAAACAAGCTTGGCTTAACTTAAAGCGAACCAAAATCACCGCGCCTGTAACTGGGTATGTCGCGAGGCGAAGTGTCCAAGTTGGTACACAAGTGACTAAAGGTGAGCGTTTAATGGTTATTGTTCCGTTAGATCAAGTATGGGTAGAAGCAAATTTTAAAGAGGTACAGTTAAACGATATTCGTATCGGTCAGCCAGTTACCTTAGAAAGTGATTACTATGGTGAAAAAGTTGAGTATAAAGGAAAGATAAGTGGTATTGCGATGGGTACTGGCGGTGCTTTTTCTTTGCTACCTGCACAAAATGCGACAGGAAATTGGATCAAAGTGATTCAACGTTTACCGGTACGGATTGAATTAGACAAAGCGCAACTTAAACAATTTCCATTACGTATAGGCTTATCAATGAATGTGAATGTGGATACGCATGATACGTCAGGTAAGCTTTTAACCGATATTCCAGCGAAGACGATAAAATATCAAACGGATTCACTTTCTTTTGATGAAAGTGAATTTGAGCAGCTCGTTGAGGATATTGTAAAAACCAATTTCTACGCTACGCAGATTATTCAATGAATCAAAGTAAAGCGTCCTCATTGCCTTTAACTGGCATCAGATTTATCTTACTAATTATTTTATTAGCGGTAATCGCGTTTTTACAGATTTTGGATTTAACAATTACTAATGTGGCGTTATCAACCATTACGGGTAATCTTGGTGCTTCAAACTCGCAAGGAACGTGGGTTATCACCTCTTTTGCCGTTGCTAATGCTATTTCGATCCCCTTAACGGGATGGTTAGCTCAGCGTTTTGGTGAAGTGAAATTATTTACTTATTCTATCTTATTTTTCGTAGTCACTTCTTGGCTTTGTGGTATTTCAAATAGTTTAGCCATGCTGATTTTTTCAAGATTATTGCAAGGTATGGTTTCTGGACCAATCATCCCTCTATCGCAAAGCTTGCTATTAGCGTATTGCCCGCCGGCCAAAAAAAATATGTCATTAGCCATATGGTCAATGACAATTATTATTGCGCCAATCTGTGGTCCAATTCTAGGTGGTTGGATTAGTGATAATTATTTTTGGGGATGGATCTTTTTAATCAATATTCCTTTCGGGATCATCATTTGGTTTGGTGTTCACCTTTTATTAAAAGATCGTGAAACGGCTACCAGCAAATTACCCATTGATAGAATTGGATTAGTTTTATTTATAGCTGGCGTGGGGTGTTTACAACTGGTATTAGATAGAGGAAAAGAGCTTGATTGGTTTAATTCTAATCAGATTATTATTCTTTCTGTATTAGCTGTTGTTTTTATTAGTTATTTTATTATTTGGGAACAAACAACAGATTATCCAATTATTGATTTATCCGTTTTTAAATCCCGAAATTTTACCATTGGCACAATTTGTATCAGTTTGGCATTTTTACTCCATATTGGCACGCTGGTTATTCAACCACAATTATTACAACGTGTGTTTGGTTATACTGCAACTTACGCCGGTTTAGTGTTGGCGCCAATTGGTTTGGTTCCTATTTTTCTTGCGCCAATAATTGGCCGATTTGCTTCAAATGTTGATATGCGAAAAGTGGTGACGTTTAGCTTTATTGTGTTTGCACTCTGTTTTTTTTGGCGAGCATATACATTTGAATCAAACATGACTTTTGCTGATGCAGCATGGCCGCAGTTTTATCAAGGCTTTGCGATAGCATGTTTTATTATGCCCTTAAATATTATTATTTTATCTGATATTCCCATTCATAAATTAGCAATTGCCGGCAGTATCTTTAACTTTTTTAGAACGTTGTCGACATCAGTTGGTACCTCGTTAACCGCTACTTTATGGGAGCGTCGTGAAGTGATTCATCATAGTCAATTGACTGATATAATTTATCAAAATTCCCAAGCATTAAATTACACTTATCAACAGTTCAATCAACTAGATTTATCTAACATGCAAGTATCAGCTATGCTGGCACAACAGATTACCAATCAAGGTTTATTAATTGGCATTAATGAAATATTTTGGCTATATGGTATGATATTTTTAGGTTTAATTGGTATAGTATGGTTAGCAAAATCTTCAGTGAAGGTTAATTGATACTTGGCTAATCAAGTCAATGTGATTTTTATTTTGTGGCAGGAGTTAAGTATCAATCATTGGTATAGTATTCAGATATAAAATAAGCAGGAGAGCGCATTTTGCATATTGATTCAGTGATTCAATTAGATGAACAAGACTCAGCAACTTTGTACTTTCTCCATAACGTTAATACCGATTTTCATCGCCATCCTTGTTTACAATTAACGATATCACTAAACGATATTTTTTTAAGTTTAGAAACAGAAGATAAAAAGTATCGTGAATTTGGTTTTATTATTCGTTCAAATCTGTCACATAAATTAAATACAGCTTGCGCTATCAATTTTTTACTCGAACCCGACGCGCCTTATTTTCATTTATTGTCACATTTTACCGAAAACGATCCTATTTATCGTTTATCGCGTGAAGAAGCCTCAATACTGGCACAATATTTTATACATACTATTGAAAATAAACAGGTATTCGATATCCGGCATATTGTTAATCTATTATATCGCCCTAATACCAGTTGTCTTTGTCGGCAAGATAGTCGAATAGTTAAAGCGACCTCAATAATTTCATTATTGCCGGTTAAACAGATATCCTCAAAAGAAATTGCTGATAAAATTTATTTATCCGAAAGTCGTTTTTTACATCTATTTCGAGAAAATCTAGGTATCAATTTCCGAGGCTACCTGTTATGGAAAAGATTGCGTGATGTTATTAACACGCTTGACGCATCGGCAACTTTAACAACTTTAGCTAATGATATGGGCTTTGCCGATTCAGCTCACTTTAGCCGAACTTGTGTTGCAAGTTTCGGATTAAGGCCCTCAGAGCTGAAACGAGCGTTAATTTATAATCAAAAATTGCCAAACAATAAACATGGTAAACATATTTATTGTTTGCATAAGCCAGCAGAAAAGTAACTCACCAGACCCAGCTGAGCCATTCAATTCTGCGTTAATTTTAGTATGTTAAAAATTGCTAATTATTTTCGTGCAACAAATACGTTGCTTCATAAGGCTGTAATACCATTTCACCTTCGAGCACTGTTTGATTTGAGTAATTACTTAACAATTTTTGCCAAGAACTATTTTCTAATGCTTTAGGCAATTGCCATTTAACCGTATTTTCGGTCAGATTGGCTATCACAAGTAATGTTTGATTATTCCAATGTCTGACATAGCACCAGCAATTAGCAACATCAGGCGTTAGATCTTGATAGTCACCGAAAATAAAGATCGGATATGTTTTGCGTAATTTGATTAAGGTTTGATAGCAATAAAAGATTGAATTGGGATCATCAAGCGCTGCCATCACATTAATTTTCGGGTAATTGTTTGCCACCTCAATCCAAGGTTTACCTTGGCTGAATCCAGCATTGGCGGTGTTGTCCCATTGCATTGGCGTTCGGCTATTGTCGCGCGATTTACTGGCAAGAATCGCTAACATATCAGACTCTGACACACCTTCGGCAATTTTTTCTTGGTAGATGTTAAGACTTTCCACATCTTTATATTGCGAAATATGAGTAAAATGGGGATTGGTCATCCCGATCTCTTCACCTTGATAAAGATATGGCGTGCCTTGTAGTCCATAAAGAATCATTGCCAGCATTTTGGCCGATTCGCTGTGGTATTGGTCTTCATTACCTAAACGTGACACAATGCGAGGTTGATCGTGATTACACCAGAAAATCGCATTCCATGCCTTACCGTGCATACCCATTTGCCAATAGCCGAGTATCTTTTTGAGTTCAAGTAAATCAGGCTTAGCCAGCGTCCATTTTTCCCCATTTGGATAATCAATTTTTAAATGATGAAAATTAAACGTCATGGTCAACTCTTTGCCATCCAATGCGGCATATTTTTGACAGTTTTCAAGCGTAGTGGACGACATTTCGCCCACTGTTTTTAGGTCATTAGGTTGAAAAACATCTCGGCTTAGCTCTTGTAAAAATTCGTGTATTTTCGGGCCATCCGTATAATATTTTCGTCCGTCACCTCGCACGTCATCCGGAAAGTCTTGCTGTTTAGAGACCAAATTAATCACATCAAGCCTTAATGCATCAACCCCTTTATCCGCCCAAAATTGACAGACGTTTTTAATCTCTTGGCGGACAGTTGGATTTTCCCAATTGAGATCGGCTTGCTGCTTTGCAAACAGGTGTAAATAGTATTGTCCTGATTGCTCATGCCACTGCCAGGCTTTGCCGCCAAATTTAGATCGCCAATTGTTGGGTTCTGATCCGTCAGCTTTGGCGTCTTTCCAAATATAAAACGATCGAAAAGGGCTGGTTTTATCTAAGGCCGATTTAAACCATGGATGCTCTGTTGAAGTATGGTTAAATACCATATCCATCATAATCCGGATATCACGTTCATGCGCCTGCTTAACCAATAATTCAAAGTCGTCCATCGTGCCATAAGCCGGATCAATATCATAATAATTCGATACATCATAACCATTATCAACTTGCGGAGAGGGATAAATTGGCGTTAACCAAATCGCACTAATGCCCAAATTTTTCAGATAATCTAATCGACTAATAATGCCTAATAAATCCCCCGTTGAACCCGCGCCACTGGCTTGAAAGCTTTTGGGATAGATTTGATAGATAGTACCATTTTGCCACCACGGGATATCTATTTTATTCATTGCTTACTCTTTATTTTTTAATCTGACATGAATTAACCATTCAGTAATCGAATGGTTAACGGATATTAATTCGTGTTTAGCGAATATCTAATGTGCCTTTTTTCAATTTTAATTTATAAACAGCTGCTGTTAAAACAATTGGCACAACTATTGCCACCAACATAGCTAAGGCATAAATTCCCCAATAAACGGGTTGAATCGATAAGATGCCTGGTAATCCGCCGACTCCAATACCATTAGATAACACACCAAATAGACCACAAACTAAGCCAGCAAACGCAGCACCGATCATGGCACATAGCATCGGGAATTTATAACGTAAATTGATTCCGTACATAGCTGGTTCAGTCACGCCCAGATAAGCTGATATGGCAGCCGGAACCGACACTTCACGTTCGTTATGTTTTTTACTAACTAAAATAATGCCAACAACCGCCGAGGCTTGAGCAATATTGGATAGGGCAATAATTGGCCAAATCGGTGTGCCCCCCATATTTTGGGTCATCTGCATATCAATGGCCAACGTTGTATGGTGAATACCGGTGATCACCAACGGTGAGTATAAAAAACCAAAAATGGCTGAACCAATAAAGGCATAATCACCCGTCATCAAATATCTAACCCCATAGGCAATACCATTACCTAACATACGCCCTAAAGGACCTAATAAAAAATGCGCTAAAAAAACAGCAAGTAGTAGTGATACAATCGGAACAATCACTAAAGTAAGATAATCAGGGATAATTTTACGTAATCGCGTTTCGATCCATCCTAGTGCTAAACCGGCAAAAATCGATGGAATCACTTGTGCTTGATAGCCGACTTTTTGGATAGTGAACCAGCCAAAATCCCACACTTCAGGTATTTTACTGCCAAGATCGTAAGCATTCATCAATTGTGGTGAAACCAATGTTATGCCTAAAACGATACCTAACACAGGCGACCCGCCCATTTTTTTGACTGTAGACCAGCAAATTGCCACCGGTAGAAAATGGAAAATTGCTTCACAAGGTAGCCAAAGTATATTGTAAATAGGTGCTAACCAATGATAAGTTTCAATTAATGGCTTATCATCTATGGTGGGCATATCACCAATAATGTTGCGTAATCCCAATAACAAACCACCTGCAATTAAAGCAGGCAGCAAGGGTACAAAAATTTCAGCTAAGTTCGAAATTAATCTTTCAAAAACAGACATATTTTGTTTAGATGCAGCTTTTGTTTGTTCTTTGGTTGCTTCAGTTAAATTTAACTGCTGGATTAGTACTTTGTAATAATCATCCACATTCGTGCCAATAATCACTTGAAATTGCCCAGCATTGTTAAAGCATCCTTTGACAAAAGGTAATGCTTCGATAGCTTGGATATTGGCGGTTTTAGGATCAACCAAAGCAAACCTTAATCGAGTCAAACAGTGGCTTACACTCGCAATGTTTTGTTTGCCGCCAACAAATTCAATTAATTGCATGATCGATTCTGTTGATATTTTCGAATCTTTAGCCATCGCAAGTCTCCTTTCAATTAGTACTTTCGCTGTTTTATTACATCAATAATTTGGCTATTTTATATCAATAGTTATCATAAATTGAATTCAATAAATAATAAATGGGAACGTTCCCAAATTGTGATTCAATTCACAATTTTTTAGCGTATAATTCGAATCAGATTGATTATTGATTCGTTAATTGGCAAGGAACCGTGATAGTTTTACCGGTAATTTTACCTTGTAACATATTAAGTAACTCTTGAGCAGCATAAATGCCGGCTCTATCAAAACCTAGTTCTATAACGACAGTTTGTGGAAACAAAAAAGTAAGCAGTTCACTATGACCAACGCTAGCCACAACGATATGATTGCGTTTTTTTTCACTTAAATATTTATTTAGTCCTAATGCGATAGCATCGGTAGCACAAATGATAGCCGAAGGTGAATGCTTTAAAACTGATTGAGCAAGGTTATAGCCAGAACGGTAACTTAATTTGCCTAAGTAAGCATTAGGTATGGTGTGATGTGCTAAGCAACAATCTTGATAGGCTTGATATCGCAGTGCGCCAGTTGTTTGATCTTGCTTATCTACACCAATATAAGCAATATTTTGATGTTTTTTATTTTGGTGTAGATAGTTAAATAAATTTGTTACCGCTCCAACATCATCATAACAAACACAAGTATATTCGGAAAACGATCTTGCCAATATCACACACCTATTTTTCCAGTCAGATAATAAAGATTTATCAAGCCCGGTAAACGCAAATATTACTACCGCATCTGCTTGTTTCTCTTTTAGCATTGCTAGGTGTTCTTGCACCTTATCAATGTTAAATTGGCTTTCCATAATGATAGGATCGTAACCACGCTGGTAAAAAATAGGTAACATTGAGCGCACTGCTTGATTTTCAGACATCGAATCAAGGCGAGTTACAATAATACCAATCACTTTATTACCATAACCACGCATTGCCCTGGCTGATTTTGATGGGGTAAATTGATACTGCTCAATTATCGCCATGACTTTATTACGCGTCACTTCCTTCACCATAGGATCGTGATTTATTACCCTTGAAACAGTGGACTTACTTACCCCACAAAGTTTGGCAATATCTTTAATGGTTAAGTTATTGGAAGACTCGCGCATAGTTAGTTCAGTGAATGAAAATCAGTTAAATCATAGTAATATAGTTTAAGGGAAATTGCGATATTCATATTGCATGGCTCACTTTTGTTTTGAGAAAAAATAGTATCTTTTGATACAAAAAAAGTCATAATAGCGTTTATGAAAAACTTCAATGTTTAGACAAAAAAGACTTTTATCAAAAGCCAGCAATATGTTGTTTGGTCGGTTAAATAAATTTAATTAGCTGAATATTTACATGTATGGTTTAGGATTTTATAAGGAACATATGAAAACACGCTATAAGATTTTAGGTGGTATAGTACTTATATTGGGCTTACAAGGGGTGGCATTGGCTAACCCAAAAGCAGCCACCGTTGAAGATGAATTTAAAGCTGCTTTATTCTGCCAAACCGAGGCTTTTGATGCACGCGATGCCAAAACAGTAGCGCGACTACGTGAACACAATATTAAAGTTAAAAATTTGGAAGAAGACGGGCTGATTAATCAGGAATTTCATTTTGCCACACCGTTTAACATTGATAATGTTACAGTATCTGTTGTGCGTTATCTTGGTGATAGTGGGTCTTATTTTTTTGCTATCGCTAAAGGGGATATGAATAATTTTGCTCAATCGATTGGCGCAAAACCAATTCCTAATGAGTTAAAACAAACGCTTTCTTGGGGGAATATCAATCAATATTATAAATATACTGCCCCTGTGACTACTGATAATCCTTATCCAAAGACAGTGCTTATTGGTCGCGATCAAGATACTAAAACCGGTGAATTTTATTTTGGTTGTCTGGAAGTAGATAACTAACTGTATTTGATTGAAGAATGGTAAGTTGTTTACCACTCTTTTGGGTTTTAATTATGCGTTTTTAGTTATATCTATATGATTGATTTGTAATTATTATTGCTGATTCTTTCTTGATTTATACGCTTGTCCCCAATCTAACATCGCATCATGTACTTGTTTTAAACTTTGCCCGACTTCGGTAAGAGTATATTCAACTTTAGGGGGAACCTCAGCATAGACTTTACGATGAATAAGACCACTTTTTTCCATTGCTCTTAAATGTTGAGTTAACACTTTTTGTGATATGCCATTTAGTGATTTTTTTAATTCGCCAAAACGTTTAGTGCCGGTCAGTAAGTCTCGGATAATGAGAACTTTCCATTTATCACCCATTAGCATTAATGTAGTTTCAACAGGGCAAGGTGGTAAGTTGTCAATGGTTAACATATCAATAATTCCTTTAAATTCAACAATAGTTCCAAATTGGATACTATATTACTACTTAGTACCTACTTTACAATAGAAACTTTGAATATTAATCTAAATATCGTGTTTGGGTCGTAGATGCTCAGTAAATTAGGCATTAACCAAAATTTAAAATATTTTATTTAGATAAGACAAAAGGAGTGGATAATGAAAATTGCAGTTATTGGTGCTAATGGTAAATCAGGTAGTTTGATTGTTAAAGAAGCGCTATCGCGTGGACATGATGTTACCGCCATTGTACGTAAAGCTGATGCGAAAGTTGATCCTAAAGCAAACGTGCTAGTTAAAGATCTTTTTCAACTTACATATGACGATTTGAAACCTTTTGATGTCATCATTGATGCTTTCGCGGCGTGGACGCCCGACACCCTTCCACAACATCAAACTAGCTTAAAACATTTAACTGATATTTTAAGTGGTAAACCTAATCGCTTGTTAGTTGTTGGTGGAGCGGGAAGCTTGTACGTTAATCCAGAACAAACAGTTCGTTTAGTTGATACACCGCAATTCCCTGACGAGTTTAAACCGCTAGCCAATAATATGGCTAAAGGCCTTGATCAATTGAAAAAATGCGATGACGTACAATGGACCTATTTAAGCCCAGCTATTGAGTTTATCGCTGATGGACCAAGAACCGGTCATTACACTTCTGGCGGTGAGCAAGTTTTATTCAATAGTAACGGTAAAAGCCACGTTAGCTATGCCGATTATGCAATTGCTATGATCGACGAAGCTGAACATGCTAAACATATTAAACAACGTTTTACTATTGTTACTGAGTAATCTTTAGACATTACCTTACATTAAGTCGTTGTGATTAATGTAAGGTAGTTAAAACCGATCACCTTTCCCCCAATAAACCACTCTATTTATCAACTATTAATAACCATTTTTATCGTATTTGGTTGAGTAGCTGTTTATTAATCATTTACAGATAAATTTAAAAAATAGGATACGTCAGTACGCAAATTCGTTTAGTACTTTATATGATTTATATGATAAATGTTGTGTCATACATTAACAACTTTAGCTAATGATATGAGGTTAGCCGATTCAGCTCACTTTTGCCGAACTAGTGTTGCAAGTTTTTGATTAAGGCCATCAGCGCTTAAACGAGTGTTAATTTATAATCTAAAATTGCCAAACAATAAACACGGTAAGCATATTTATTGTTTGCATAGGCAAAATTCAGCTATAAATTAAACTTTAGGTAAAAATAGGCAAACTAATCATGCTGCTTAATCTGGTCAGATTCTATTAATGTTATTTTTATTCATATAGTTATCATACACATTATATTTTATTATTATTATTGAGATAATTCCCTCATTTCATCTATGGTAAAAAATAGAGTATTGAGCTAAATTAAATGTGTTTTTATAAAAATGGATGAAATTATGGAAAATAAAACAACAAATAAAGTAACATTTTGGGAATTTTTTCAGAGTTTAGGTAAGACATTTATGCTACCTGTAGCTTTGCTCTCATTTTGTGGGATTATGCTTGGAATTGGGAGTTCATTAGCTAGCCAGGATGTGCGGGATTTACTTCCTTTCTTAGATAATGCCTTTTGTATTACCATTTTCACATGGATGAGTAAAGTTGGTTCTTTTGCATTTAGCTTTCTTCCGGTAATGTTTGCAATCGCTATTCCTTTAGGTTTAGCTAGAGAAGATAAAGGCGTTGCTGCTTTTTCTGGTTTTGTTGGTTACATCGTACTTAACCTAAGTATTAACTTTTATTTGACTATTTCTGGTATTTTACCGACTACTGACCCAGCGGTCTTAAGAGCTAATGATATTCAGTCGATATTTGGTATTCAATCAATTAATACTGGTATTTTAGGTGCTATTTTTGTTGGTATTTTGGTTTACATATTACATGAACGCTTCCGAGCAATTCGTTTGCCAAATGCATTAGCTTTTTTTGGTGGTAATCGTTTTGTGCCAATTATTACAACTGTTACTTTCGGTATTTTGGGATTATTAGTACCTTTAATTTGGCCATTTTTTGCCAAAGGTATTAGTGGATTAGGTTATATTGTCAATAGTACTGGTGATTTTGGTCCATTTATTTTTGGTACTGGCGAACGACTGTTATTACCTTTTGGATTACACCATATTTTAGTTGCTTTGGTGCGTTTTACTGATGCTGGTGGCACAATGGAAGTTTGTAATGAAACAGTTAGTGGGGCATTAACCATATTCCAAGCACAATTATCTTGTCCTACAACGACTGAATTCTCAGAAAGCGCAACGCGATTTTTATCTCAAGGTAAAATGCCATCATTTTTAGGGGGATTACCTGGAGCGGCATTGGCTATGTATGTCTGCGCTAAGCCAGAAAATAGACATAAAATAAAAGGATTGCTAATTTCAGGTATTGTAGCTTGTACTATTGGTGGAATAACTGAACCATTAGAATTTTTGTTCTTATTTGTATCCCCAGTTTTATATGTTATCCATGCTGTTTTAACTGGACTTGGTTTTATGGTAATGTCACTGCTCGGTGTAACAATTGGTAATACTGACGGTAATATTATCGATCTTGTGGTCTTTGGTATTTTACATGGTACTGCCACTAAATGGTATTTAGTACCCGTTGTTGCTGCTTTTTGGTTTGTTATTTACTTCTTTATTTTTAGATTTTTCATACTGAAATTCAATATAAAAACTCCAGGCAGAGAAAGTGATAACGAATTTGATACCGATAGTACTCCTCAAGCTAAGAATAATTTAGCGACTAATTCTGGTTATAACACTATTGAAATTCTTGAAGCATTAGGTGGTGTGGACAATATCATCTCTTTGGACAATTGCATTACTAGATTAAGATTGTCTGTAAAAGATATTAATCTTGTCGATGATGCTAAATTAAAAGCTAACAAAGCTATTGGCGTGGTTAGACTTAATGATCATAATTTACAAGTGGTGATAGGCCCCCAAGTTCAAGTTGTAAAAGATGATTTACAAAAATATTTGAATAATTAATTATATACCCTAAAGGAAGAGTACTTATACTCTCCCTTTTGTTTGCAAGGAATATGGACATGACGTTATCAAACGACATTTTTGATTTTGACCAACCTGTTAATCGATTAGGGACATGGTGTACACAGTGGGATTATGTTCAAGATCGTTTTGGCGTAGCTAATTTAACACCTTTTACCATTTCAGATATGGATTTTAAAATAGCACCTTGTATCAAAAAAGCACTGGAAAAAAGAATTGAACATGGGGTTTTAGGTTATAGTCGTTGGAAGAATGAAGAATATCTAGGTGCTATTAAATATTGGTTTTCATCTCAATTTGATACCTCAATTGATCCTGAGATGATTGTCTATGGCCCATCAGTTATTTATATAATATCAAAATTAATTTCTTTATGGAGTGACGAAGGGGATAGTGTCGTATTGCATACTCCGGCATATGATGCTTTTTATAAAACCATTTTAGGTAATAAAAGAAAAGTACAATCATGTCCTTTAATTAAACAAAATAATAATTGGGAATGTGACCTCAATTATCTTGAAACAATCTTATCTAAAAAAGATGTCAAAATACTATTGTTATGCAATCCTCATAACCCTACCGGTAAGGTCTGGAATCACGAAGAGTTAAAGGTTATATCGAGTTTATGTGATAAATATAATGTGAAAGTCATTAGTGATGAAATTCATATGGATATGGTATGGGTTGGCAAGCATATTCCATGGAGCCAATATGGTAAAAATAACTGGGCTATAGTTTCTTCTGCTTCTAAAAGCTTCAACATTCCTGCTTTAACCGGTGCTTACGGTATCATCCAAAGTGAAGAGACTAGAAATGATTATCTACAACAGCTTAAATCTTGTGATGGACTCTCATCACCCGCTGTTTTGTCATTAGTTGCAACAATTGCTGCCTATAAGGAGGGTTTACCTTGGCTTTCTCAGTTAAAAACTTATTTGCAAGCTAATTTAAATTTTGTTGCTGATGAATTAAATAAAGCTTTTCCTCAATTAAATTGTACTCCTCCTGATTCAACTTATTTAGCTTGGATTGATTTAAGATCGTTTCATTTAAATGATGAGAAATTACAACATCAACTTATCTTTAAAGAAAAAGTTGCCATTATGCCTGGATCCACCTATGGGGATGCCGGATTAGGTTTTTTAAGATTAAATGTAGGTTGTGCCCGCAGTAAAGTAGAAATTGGAGTTAATGCCATAATAAAATCCATTAAAGATATAATAGATTGATTTTTTGTAAGATAAAATCTATATAAAAATATAGTATATTAAAACTTTATAAAAAAGTATTTTCGATAGAGCAAAACGTCGTTCTTATTTAAGTAAGTAACACTTTACATAAATAACAAATAGAACCTAGTTTTATACTGATATTAATAATTAAAATACATCACCATTTAAATTGAAAAAATATAAATTAAACGGATTTAAATGGTATAGGCTTAAGTATGTACTGAACGTATTATTTATTTTTATGATTGAGCTTTCTTGATATAAAGGGTTATTTTTTACTCGTTAATATCAGTTTCAGCAAAATATTTATTCTATTTACTAAGAATAAAATTTTAAGCTATGAACGAGTATTCTAAATTTAACTTTTAGTAATATTTTAGTTAAGTAATTTCTTTTCAAATTTTTTTGAATTATAAATTATTGGTATTTTGATTGATTTTAGGGTCAGTAATTAAATTCAAATTAAAGATTAGTTTTTATTTTATTAATAAGCTGTTTATTAATATATATGTAATAGGTGTAGTTATATTAGTGTAAATTTCTACATCATTATCTTTGCAGCACCAAATAACAATGTGGTTTATTTATATGGCTAAGAATCTTAAAGGTAATGATATTATTTCTTTCGCTAAAATACTAATTCCTACTTTAGGAAAAAAAGAACGTTTAGTGGCAAACTTTATTATTAATAATTATGAAAACCTCAATGTCATTGGCATAATTGAATTATCAAAACAATTAAAAGTCAGTACTGCTTGCATAACTAAAGTTGCTAAAAAACTGAAATGTAGTGGTTTTTACGATCTTAAAAAAGCTATTTCGGTTAATGAGGAAGAACAACAAAAAGCTGAATTAATAACTCGCTATGAAGATGTTTTGGAACAAACTTTTTTAAGTTCTATATTAGCATTACAAGAATCATTAACCTTGATTGATATGAAGCAGTTTAAACAGGTGGTTTCGTTATTGGTTAATATTAAAGATAATAACAAAATAGTCATGGCAGGGTGTGGTGGTTCAGGTGCTATTTGCGAAGATTTTTGCCATAAATTGCTAAAAATAGGTATTTTTTCCAGTGTATATCGTGATTCGCACTTACAACAAATGAGCGCCTCGTTGTTAGAAAAAGGTGATATTGTTATTGGTATCTCTCACTCAGGCAAAACCGCAGATATTGTTAATATGCTGAAAATAGCTAAAAATAATGGTGCAACAACGATATGTATGACAAATTATGTTAATAGTCCAATTACTTTCGTTTCCCATCATCCTTTAATTTGTTCAGTTAAAAATCATCCAATTACCGGTGAAAATGCCACCACCAGAATTGTATTACTCAATATTTTAGATGCTATCTTTACCATACTGGCGATGCAAAAAAAATCTAGCAGCCAATATAACTTATTAAAAACTCAAAATTCAGTAAAAAATAAACGGTTGTAACCATTATTCAACAGTAAATGATTTAATTAATATGCTGGTTGTTTTGATTATTTTGAATAATATGATAATAAAATTATTTATTACCATATTATCTAGAATTATTCGTGTAACGCTGGAAACACTATTTTATTGCTAGTTTTTTATTTGCTAATTCATCCGGAGTTTTTAGTAATGGTGTCAATACAGCACTAAGAACATATAGTCCAGAATAAATACCTATTACGCCTCCAGCTCCAAGTGAAGTATAAAAAATGGCTGTAATTGCGGGCGCTATAAATGCGCCTAAACCCGCGCCTAAATTAAGTATAGACATTGCTGCCCCTTTATTGTCGGGAGCTAACATTGGGAATAAAGCGGATAAAGGTACATAACCGGCCATAGTTACACCACATAAGCATAATACTACTTCCATGACGTAAAAGTTATGCCCAAATAACTGTGGAACCAACCAAACTAAGATTAATACGATAGCATAGCTTACTCCCCCAACCCACATGATGGTATTTCTCCAACCAAAGCGATCACCAAAGAAGCCAAAGAAGAGATTTGCAAAAATTGCCACTAAAAAGACAGCTGACCACATATGGAGCCATTCGGTTTTTGAATAACCAAAGCTAATTAAATAAAGTGGTAGGAAAGTTGCAAGTCCATATTGAGCCACGCCATTAATTGATTTGACGATTAAACCTATGGACATGACTGGGCGTTTTAAAATAGTTATTGCTTTGACTAGCTCGGCAGTACTAAATGGGTGGATCTCTTCATTCGGAACTTTATCTTTATTCACTAAAATTGCAAATAAAGCGCCAACAATAACGAAAATCATTCCAGTCCACAGTAAATGTATTTCCCCCATTATTGGCAACGCCATTGCTGAAAACCAAGGACCAATAACACTTAAACCAAGAGAAAAAGTAAACCAAAACCAGCCTACAGCCGTTGATCTACGCTCAACAGGGGAACTATAGTTAATCCACACTAAGAATGAATAAGCAAAGAGTGGGTAACCAATCCCCCTAATTGCATAAAAAGGCAACATCCATATCATTTCCATATCGCGCAGGCCAATACCGATAAAACCAACACTGCCAATTACAAAAGCGATAACTCCAAAAAACATTACTTTTCTTGGACCAAGTGTTTGTACTAATACACCAGTGATCCATGCCGCAAGGGTAACTGTGACACCATAAGCCGTGATGAGGTATGAGGCTTGGACTACAGAAAGTCCACGTTCTACCATCCATATTGAAATCCAAGCCTGTTCTAGCCCATCTCCTATCATAAATATTGTTAACCCAATATAACCCCATAGTAAATTTTTGGGTAAACCTAACTTATCAAACATAGTAATCTCCAAGCAACCAGGTTGCATAAAATAAAAAAAACGAGATAAAATGTTTATACTCAAGTTATATTAAGATGCTGTTCCTTCAACAGTTTTCGACAAATTAAGAAAATTATTGTTTATAGTTTTTTTAAAATGCCTAATATTTATGTAAATTAAATATTAATTTATTTAAAGTAGGCTATTTAATCTAAGGTGTTTAGTCACATCCTCATATCTTTTGGGCATCTTCATAATAATTTGGTATAGAGTTATTTATCACTGTTATCATTAATTAAAGACATTAATAATTTTTGTATTTTTATTGCATCTTGATTACGGATGATATCTGTCATATTATCCATACCGACTTTATCAATAAAACATGCTAACTTTTTATACATTCTTATGTTTTGTGCACATTCCGCCACTGGATCTTCACGTGTTGGGAATGTATCGAAATAAATGAGACCTGAAAAATTAACTCGTTTAGCGTAGTAGATATACTCTAACGTTTGCATTAAATGTACGGAACCAAGCATTAGACCATCATCGGTATGACCGTAACCATCATTCAAATGAAAACCAACCAAACGTTTTTGCATTGAGGTTAAGAATAGAGAAAAGGCAGGGTTTTCTTTTTTCATTATCATATGGCAAAAATCTAGAGTGACACCTAAATTAGGGGCTCCCACTTTTTCGATTAATAAAAGCGTTGAGGCACAATCACCAATAAATGAGAAAGTTCTAGGCTCATATGGTTTATATTCAAAGCTAAATTGAATATCTGGGTTAGGTAAAATTACACGACGTAATGCATCTACTAGTAACTCATAAGCACGAAAGTAATCTTGTTGGAAACAATAATCATAGCCATCATAACCAAACCACAATGTCACCGTATTTCCACCAAGAAAGCGGCACATTTCTACTGCTTCTAATGTAGTCTTAATTGCTTTTTCGCGGATCGATTCATTAGGATTGGTAAATTCACCATCAATAAACTCTTTATTATAACGAAGAGCAATACCACCCATATTTAGATTGTTATTTTTAATGGCTTGTTTAATCTCGTGTTTGTCTTGGTTTATAAAATGTTCAGGATAGTTAAGTTCAATATGAGTTAGTCCTTGTACTTGACCCATGCGAGCGATGAGATCACAAGTTGTCATATTTATTCCAGCTTTATAAAGTTCAGGACGAGATCGAAAAGAATTTATACGTGAAGAAAATTTCATAATTATTTTATCCTTGTTTGTTTTTTTCTTGTTATAACGAATATTTTTATGGAGGTAAATGTAAGCAATTAGGTGTTACTGAAAATAAAATTAACTGAGCTAATATGATGTAAATATTTTATTTTTAGTAAAATAATTAATTAAAATCTTTTACATTTTGAGATTGGTTTACACTTTATTTATTATGATGCTAATTCGGTTTTTCTGGACAAGCGGTAAAAATTAAGTTGCTTTAAAAGTACCGTTAAAGTAACAGCGGTTTAAATAAGGAGTTACCATGAAATATGATGTAGTTGTCATCGGAAGTTTAAATTATGATATTTTAATTCAACAAGATAGGTTACCTTATATTGGTGAGACTTTCATTGGTAATGAATTATTAATGATGCCAGGTGGCAAAGGCGCTAATCAGGCCGTCCAGTGTGCAAAGTTAGGGCTTAAAGTAAAATTTATTGGTTGTATTGGTAATGATATATATGGTGATGAACTGTTAAAATCACTTAAAAATAATAATATATCTACCGATAATATATATCGTAGAGGTTCTAATTCCGGCATAGGTATTGTGCAAATTTTACAATCCGGGGATTATTGTAGTACCATCATTAAAGGTGCCAATTATTTATTAACCAAAGAAGATATTAAAGATACATTTTTCGAAAATTCTCCATTAGTAATTTTTCAATCAGAAATACCTACAGAAGTTGTTGAATATGCAATTAGTCGAGCTAAATTTTATAGGTGTAAAATTATTGTTAATAATGCTCCAGCTAGATCAATTCCAGCCGCAATATTAACGCAAATTGATTATCTAATTATTAATGAAACCGAGGCTACATTTATGGCCAATAAACATGTTGAAGATATCAATGATGCTCAAATTTGCGCTGAACAGTTGTTTAAAAATAACCCATCAGGTACTGTTATTATTACTTTAGGTGAAAACGGAGCGGTATTTGCTGATGCAAATAATGTTACTCATCACCCAGCAGTATTTTGCCCACAAGTGATTGATACTACTGGTGCTGGTGACTCTTTTATTGGCGGAATTGCTTGGAGCATAATCCAAAATATGCCAATGAATGAAGCTATTCCGTTTGCAGCTGCAATTAGTACTTATTCTATTCAAAAATATGGTGGGCAAAGTTCGTTCCCGATGTTGTCTGAAGTTCAACATGTATTGAAATAGTAAGTTAATACTGTGGGGTTTTATTGGAAAAGATCATCGAAAATAGCATATGTTTACAATTTAATTATTAAGATAAAATTATGTGGTTTTATCAATTTCTTTAATTAATAAGATAAAGTTAATTTTTGTCTATTAGGTAAAATGTTTATTTTAGTTAGGTTATTGCTTATTGAAAATCATATATTTTTGAGTTATTACCATCACGATTGAATCTATATCCAAGCCTTATCTGCCACTACAGCTACAGCATTGGTGATTAATGGTATTAATAATGCTGTTAAGCACTACAATTGATGCGCTGCTAAGTATTATTAGCTTTGATAGCATAGCGCAAACCACCTAGATTCGAGCAAATAATCTTTCAACAGCAGAATTATTTGATAAATGTTATGTCATACGTTTTGGTGTTGCTTAACCTAATGCACCATAATGTTTAAAAACAGTCTGCAATAATTATAAAGTGGATCATTTTGGTGCGTAAAGATCAAATAAGTAGCAATGATACGTGGTTTTTGCCTTGGTATGTTTTTTGCACAAAAATGTAGTAATGAACAGTAATAATGAATAAGATGAACAATAAGCGTTATTACAAGTATATTTTTTACTAATCATTTTTGGAAAATTATTATGCAGTATGATCGAATTATAAAAAATGGTATTGTCATTTTAGAATCAGGTGAAGTCCGTACTGATGTTGCCATTAAAAATGGCAAAATTGCAGCCATTGCTCCAGATCTAAATGGTGCACATGAAGTTATTGATGCTCAAGGTTTAATTGTTAGCCCAGGTATGGTTGATGTACATGTACATATAAGCGAACCTGGCGGTATTCGTTGTGAGTGGGAAGGTTATGTCACTGGTACCAAAGCTTGCGCTAAAGGTGGCGTGACAACCTTTGTTGAAATGCCACTTAATCAACTGCCAGCAACCACTTGTGGTGATACACTTCGACAAAAATACGCTGCCGGTGAGGGCAAACTCTATGTTGATGTTGCTTCATTTGGCGGTTTAGTTCCTTATAACCTCACTAATGGTGGCATTGAAGCACAAGTTAAAGAAGGTGTTACCGCATTTAAATGTTTTATGGCAACGTGTGGCGATCCTACTTTAGAGGGCGATTTTGCAAACGTTAATGACTATGCGCTTTGGGAGGGCATGCGTCAAATTGCTAAAACCGGTAAGTTACTGGCTATTCATGCTGAGAATGCCGCCATTACCGACATGTTAGGTAAACAAGCCAAAGATCGAGGTGAAACGCGCGTTTCACAGTATGTGGCAACCCGTCCTATTTTTACAGAAGTAGAAGCAATTCGCCGGGCAATCTTTTTTGCTAAACAAACGGGGTGCCGTATTCATATTTGTCATGTGGCGTGCCCAGAAGGCGTTGAAGAGGTGATAAAAGCGCGTCAAGAAGGGGTTGATGTCACTTGCGAAACCTGTATTCATTATCTCTATTTTACCACCGATGAACTTGATGCTATCGGACCTTTAGCAAAATGTTCACCCCCTATTCGTGATAAACAAGCACAAGATGGATTATGGAAATATCTATTTTCTGGTCACATTATTACCGCCGTATCTGACCATTCTCCTTGTACTTATGAAATGAAAAATAAAACTAATGCATTTGATGCATGGGGTGGAATTTCGGGTGTACAAAATAATGTCGATATTTTCTTTGATGAAGCGGTGCAAAAACGCGGTATGTCATTAAAACAGTTTGCCGATATCATCGCTAAAAATCCTGCTGAGCGTTATAACTTACCAACTAAAGGTTCAATTCAGATTGGCAAAGATGCGGATATTATCTTTATCAAACCCCAATCAAGTTATGTGGTAAGGGCAGAAGATCTTGAATATCGTAATAAATTTAGTCCTTATGTTGGACGACAAATTAACGCACAAGTGGTACGTACGTTATTACGTGGCGAAACAGTTTACAATTTGACTACGGGTATTGAATCGACACCAAAAGGATCATTTATTCGTCGTTAGTTTGAATATAGCGGCGTTAAAAAGTTAAGTACGAAAGGAATAGGTAATGAATAATAATCGCCCTCAATTATCTAATAACCAATTAAATATTGATAAATCACTATTACCCAAAACACCACAACAGCGTACGGTTAATCCTTTGGCATATGCTTTTATGTGGATTGGTGATGGTGTGAATCTTGGCAATATGACCTTAGGTGCCAGTTTAGTGGTTGCCGGTTTTGCCACTATGAATATTGTGCAAACCTTTATGGCGGCTTTGATTGCTATTTTAATTATTACCAGTATTTTTGTACTTAATGATCGCTTAGGTTACCGTACTGGCATTCCTTATGTTGTCCAACTTAGAATGTCATTTGGTATAAAAGGTTCGATAATCTCTTCACTGCTTCGTGGTATTCCAGGTATTGTCTGGTATGGCTTTCAAAGTTGGATAGGTGGCACGGCACTTAATGAAATTATCAAAATTCTATCCAATGAGAGTTTTGATAATGTCTTTATCTGTTTTGTGGTTTTACAATTTATACAAATTGGGTTATCACTGTATGGCTTTCATGCGATTAAATGGGTTGAGATATTAATATCATTAGTTATTCTATCCGCACTTGTCTATGCTTTTATTTTATTACTTCGCAATCATCAAACTGTCATTATTGAAAAATGGATTAATACTCAAGGAACTTGGGGATTACCATTTTTTGGTTTTATTATGATGTTTTTAGGTAATTATGCTGCAATATTTTTGAGTGCAGCGGATTATTCACGCGAACTCAAATCAGGTATTAGTAACGGTAAACGCGGACTGTTATATTTTGTACCTATCACCATTGCCTATGGATTTGTTATCACAATTGGTGCTATGTTAGCATCGGTGACAGGCAACAGTAACCCAGTTAAAGCTTTTGCAATTGTTGTTGATAATTCTTATATTACTGTTGCGGTATCGTCATTTATTGTACTTGGGGCGATTGCAGTTAACATGGTGGCAAATATTATTCCACCGGCATATGTGATTAGTTTATTAACTAAAGTCAAATATAAATCAGCGGTAACGATCACGGGGTTACTCGCCATTGCTTCTTTTCCTTGGATCTTAGTGCAAGACTCATCAGCCAAGGGCTTAGGTCTGTTTATTTTGATCTATTCTGCGTTCTTAGGGCCAATTGTGGCAATTTTACTTGTAGAGTATTATCTATTAAGGCGCCAACAAGTCGATATTAATGAACTCTATAATAAAAATGGTCAATTTGCAGGCTTTAATAAAGCTGCTATTTTAGCAATGTTTATTGGCTCGGCTGCCGCGTTTTGTGAAGTGAGTTTATCGTGGCTAATTGGCTTTTTTGTTGGTGGATTGAGTTATATTCTATTAACAAAATATGCCTTTAAACAATCCCCATTTAGAAAAGGTACTATTTTTGAAAAAAGTAATAAGTGATATTGAATGATGATCATTACTGATAATGATCATCTTTGTTAACTCAGTTATGCTTTAGCGACTTTCGCTAGTCAACCAATTTTAATGCTTATTTATGTTATGTTCTATTAGGTATTGCCAATTTGGCATGTCACCTTAATTTCACGATTATCAGTAATTTCAAGATTAGATAATACCGCCAATTGTGGAAAATTAGGTCGCAAAAACTGTGATAGCATCAGCCTTAGTGAGTGGTTAACTAATAATACTGGTGGCGCGCCGATTGCTTCTTGTTGATGAAGTGCTTGTTTAAGTTGTTCAATGATTTGCTCGGCAAGCCCCGGTTCAACATGACTGGTATTTTGCATGGCTTGCAGTAATAAACGTTCTAAATTGATATCTAAGCCAATCACCTCGATTGGATTGTTACCTGCAAACCATTGTTGAGTGATGACTCTACCTAAAGCAATCCTGACTATACTCAATAATTGATAAACATCATTTTGATTTGGTGCGTTTTCACAAATAGTTTCAATAATAGTGCGCATATCACGAATAGACACTTTTTCCGCTATTAAATTTTGTAGTATTTTATGAAAGGTTGTTAACGTTACAACCTCTGGAATAAAATCTTCAACTAACTTAGGTACCTCTTGTTTCAGGCGGTCAAGCAGTTCTTGGGTTTCTAATCTGCCTAATAATTCGCTGGCAAATTGTTGTAGTAAGTGGTTAAAATGTGTGGCAATCATGGTGCTGGTATCGACAACGGTATAACCTAATATTTGTGCATTTTCTTTATTGCTTTCATCTATCCAGATTGCCGGTAATCCAAAAGCCGGCTCGGTTGTTGCAATACCCTCAATGGTTTCTACCACTTTACCTGGATTGATTGCCAACCATTTATTATTCATAATTTCACCTTGCCCAATTTCACCACCTTTTATAAATAATTTGTATTGGTAAGGGGCTAAGGACAAATTGTCACGAATATGTACTTGTGGTGGTAAAAATCCAAAAGTTTGTGCAAATTTTTTACGTAAACTGCGTATTCGACCAAGTAATTCGCCATTTTGTGATTGATCAACCATTGGAATTAACCCATATCCGACTTCCATCGCTAAAGTATCTTCAATATTGACATCCGACCAAGATGCTTCAATATTACTTGGTGTAGTGGCATCGACATTGACTTGTTTGGTTTGTTGTTTAACCTCATTTTTTTTATATTTAGCTAACCACCAAGCAATAGCCAATAATAGACCGGTAAACAATAAAAACACTAAATTTGGCATACCAGGAATCAAACCAAGTAGCCCTATCACAGCCGCTGTTAAAATTAATACTTGTGGATTTTTAAATAACTGGTTGAGCATCTGCTCACTAATATTTTCTTGCGAGCTGACTCTAGTTACAATCACGCCTGCGGCGGTTGAAATAATCAGTGAGGGAATTTGAGCGACTAAACCATCACCAATGGTTAGTAAGACATAAGTTTTACTGGCATCAGCAAGTGTCATATCATGTTGCATAATACCAACCATTAAACCACCAATAATGGTAATGGCCATGATTAATAAGCCGGCAATGGCATCGCCACGGACAAATTTACTGGCACCATCCATCGAACCATAAAAATCAGCTTCTTGCGTGACTTCGGCTCGGCGCGCTTTGGCTTCGTCTTCACCAATTAATCCAGCATTAAGATCAGCATCAATCGCCATTTGTTTACCTGGCATACCATCAAGCGCAAAGCGCGCACCCACTTCGGCTATACGCCCAGCCCCTTTGGTGATAACCATAAAGTTAATAATCACCAAAATAATAAACACCACAATGCCTATTGCAAAATTACCACCAACCAAGAAATGGCCAAAAGCTTCAATAACTCGCCCTGCGGCAGCACTACCTGTATGACCTTTTAATAACACGACGCGCGTTGACGCAACATTCAACGATAATCGCAATAAGGTGGCAAAAAGTAAAACAGTTGGAAAGGCAGCAAAATCAAGTACTCGCTTAGTAAATAATGCAACAATTAAAATAATAATCGACAAAGCAATGTTAAAGGTAAAAAACAGATCTAATACAAATGCCGGTAAGGGCAATACCATCATCGATAGTATTAATAAAATCAGTAATGGACCGGCTAATATTTGATAATGACCAGTTTTTAATGCGTTTATTGATAATATATTGAGTAATTTAGATTTAATCATAAAAATAGTGGTTGCCTTTATTTATTTTCAGATAAAAAATCGGGGATGGGTAAGTTATTGGGTTTTGCTGGTTTGTTGCCACCATGTTTACGCCAATGTTTTAATTGATACACCCAAGCTAAAATTTGCGCGACAGCGGTATAAAGTTCAGTCGGAATGGTTTGACCAATTTCACCGTGACGATATAACGCGCGAGCAAGTGGTGGTGCTTCTAATTGTGGAATATCATGTTCGCTGGCGATTTCTTTAATCCGTAAAGCCGTGTTATCGGTGCCTTTGGCAAGTAATTTAGGGGCCGCCATAGTTTTTTCATCATAGTGTAAAGCCACCGCATAATGGGTTGGATTGGTGATAATCACATTTGCCTTACTTACATCGTTCATCATTCGGCGCCTTGCCATCGCTTGTTGCACTTGACGAATGCGCCCTTTGATTTGCGGATTGCCCTCTTGCTCTTTAAACTCATCTTTAATCTCTTGTTTCGACATGCGCAATTTTTTTAAATTGCTCCATATTTGATAAAAAATATCAAACCCCACCATTGGAATTAAAGATATGACGGCAAATAACCCACAAATCATAATTAATTGTGCGGCTTTTGCTAACGCATTGCTTAAATACATGTTGGGCAATGAGAGTATGGTAGAAAATTGGTGTAATAAAAAAAGTGCGCATGCAGCAGAAATTAACACGACTTTAAGGATAGATTTGAGTAGTTCAGAAAAAATTTTCGTACTAAATAATCGACCGAATCCGGCAATTGGATTGAGTTTTTTAAAATTAGGTTTAATTGATTGCAAACTAAATAGTAAGCCGCCAACACAAAGCGGCGCTAGGATAGCTACAATCACTAAACCTAAAAAAATTGGCAAAATAGACCAAAAACCAGCTGTGAATAAATTAACCAAATTAAAAATGACTAGCTTATCATCCAAAACATGATTAGACACTTTCATTGCTGTTTTGATAATAACGATCAAATTGCCAACTAAATTGGCACCGATCATCGAAAATAGTGTAATACCTACCAGTAATATGATTAACGAAGTTAGTTCACGCGATCGTGGAATCTGCCCCTTTTCTTTAGCTTTTTTGATTTTACTATCTGTGGGTTGTTCGCTTTTATCTAAATCACTGTCGTCAGCCATATTGAGCTTAAATAAAATTTAGGGGATAAGAATAGTGACAGTATGAACTCAACTCGAAAAAGTTATTGGCTAGAAAAGACCCTAAATTACGGGGTATTTATCGCGTTTACTAACATATAATATCTTTTATCACTAAACTTTGGCGCGTTTTGATGAAATAATTTCGGTCTGTTGATAACCGTGATTAGTATAAACAACCGGATTATTAATGCTTTTTAGATAATCAATTGATTGTTGTGTTAAGTTCATACGTTTTTGAATAATCATGCCATTTTCACGATTAATTAGCGCTAATTGTTGTGTGGTATTGACAATAAATTGCCATTTATCAGCAAGCTTTGCTTTTTCACTATAAGGTGATTGGATATTATGCTGTTTGCTAAAATTTATGCGCTTTTCGTCGAGTAATTTTAACTCAATGAGTAGTTGGTTTTTTTGGTTAATAACTGCATTGAGTTGATTGATAGCACTATTTTCAATCAATATTTGCTGTTCATTGTTAAGAACGTCGGATAATGTTTGCAACATAATGATGACGTTATCTAAAATGTTGTCTAATTCTAACATTTTTATTTCCCTTCAGTTTTGAATTAGCTTTTAATATCTTCAATAGTTTGTTGAATTAACGCATCTGCAATTTTACTTGGATTAATCACTAAACTACCGTTGCTAATTGCCTGCTTTATTGTCTTTATTTTTTCGATATCAATATCGTTCTCACTGCACTGCAATTGTGCCATAACATGTTGACTTAACCTTAAGTCAGTGCAAGTGGTTGAATCATTTTTTTCTGGTACAGATGCCTTTGGATTTTTTTGTTGTTCATTGATTACCTCACGGCTGAGTAGTCCCGATATTGTTGTCACCAATTTAGTTGCATCTATACTCATAAAATACCTTTAATTGAAGTTCAAATTTAAATGATTTGTTTAATGGTATTATCGGCAAAAATTTGAAAATCATTAATTTTATTTATTGATTAATTATTATACCTTGCTCACTGACAATACCTTCAACAATCGTGCCTGTATTGAGTTTAACGTGAATATAATCACCCGAGGCACCATTAGCCAACGTTTTACCTTTAGTTGCCACTAAATAACCATCTCCATTGATGATCACTTTAACCTGTTGTCCGGCTTTAACCTGCCAGTGTCTTTTAATCATTGAAGTTTTTATGGGTTCTTGTGGATCGATATGCCGTATTGCAATATGGTTAATAATTTGGCTTTTATCTAAAATGATTGTGGCCGGGAGTTTGTCTAATTGACCTGATTGCTCTGTTATGTGTTGTTCTGTAATTTTGGTGTCGGCATTTATTGCTTGATTGGCAACAATATAACTGCCAACCACATCGACATAGAGTTGGATATATTTGGTTTGATTTTTACATTTTGCACTCAGGGTAAGGTTGCCCCATAGTTTATTTTTACTTAGTAATTTTAATGTTGGTTTACGGCAGTTTAAATCAGGTTGAGCGGCTAGATAACGAATCGCAATATGATCGATTTTTTTATCTTGCAATTGTTCCAAAATAAAATGATGGATCTGATTATTAAGTACATCAGCAAACGATGTTTTCCAGCCTAATAGTATAAAAATGCAAAATATCAATCTAATAAAAAATGTCATAGTTACTTGTTTTTAAAATTATTTATGGTCGAATTTTACTGTATGCGTAAATGGTTTGAATGTTGAAATAAGGACAATTTTTGGTGTTATTTGTACGATGATTTTTTTTTGATTCACTTAAAATTCAAAACATCAATAAAGGTGAGATGATTTTTATGCTGAATAAATTAGATACATTTGTGAATTTTCATCAACAAGCATTAAATATACGTGAAACACGTCAACAGATTTTAGCTGCAAATATTGCTAACAGTGATACGCCGCATTATCAGGCTAGAGATATTGATTTTAATGCTGAATTAAACAAAGCACTGAATAATCAAAATAATATTAATGGCGTAAAACTGCAAGTGACTAACAAAAATCATATTGCAATTCAATCACCTATAACAACCAATACCAATCTTCTTTATCGTATTGCTTATCAAGCTTCGGCTGATGGGAATACTGTCGAAATGGATCAAGAGCGCACGGAATTTATCGACAACACGATTCATTATCAAAGCAATTTAACCTTTTTAGGTGAACAATTTAAGAATGTAATGTCAGTATTACAGCAAGGATAACAATAGATATGAGTTTCTCTATTTTTTCAATTTCAGCTTCAGCCTTAATGGCGCAAACGCAGCGGATGAATGTCAGTGCCAGTAACCTTGCTAATGCTGACAGTGTGACCAGTACTTCAGGTCAAGCTTATCGCGCTAAACAGGTGGTGTTTAGTGTTGATCATCAGGGCTATCAAAATCACATTGCTGGTGTAAAAGTTACCCAAGTTATTGATGATCCAACTCCGATGAATTTAGTTTACGAACCCCATCATCCACTGGCTGATGAGCAAGGTTATATTCAAAAACCTAATGTCGATATTGTCGGTGAAATGGTTAACACGATTTCGGCTTCGCGCAGTTATCAGGCAAATGTAGAAGTCATTAATACGGTAAAAAGTTTAATGTTAAAAACACTGACCTTAGGACAGTAGTAAGGAGTCATTTATGGGAGTGTCTAACGTACCGGTTTCGGAATCATCAACGATAAAAAGCCCACAATCCATGCAAAAAAGTGCAGCGGAAGCAAATTCAAGTAAAGAGTTGCAAGATAACTTTTTAACGCTGCTTATTGCTCAAATGAAGAATCAAGATCCAACTAATCCAATGGATAACAGCCAATTAACTTCGCAGCTGGCTCAAATTAATACCTTAGCTGGCATTGAAAGGTTAAACACAACATTAGGGGTAGTATCTGGTCAAATTGACGACAGTCTTTCTGTTAATGCCAGTAACCTGATTGGTAAAGGTGTGATGGTACCAGGTAATAAAATTTTGGTTGCTACCTCAGAACAAGATGAGAGCGGTGGTGAGCGCGAAACCATTACTACCCCATTTGGTTTTGAATTAGCCCGTGATGCGGATTCTGTTGTTATTACCATTAAAGATGAAAATGGAAATGTGGTACGTGAAGTTGATTTAGGTTCGATTTCCGCTGGGGTGAGCTCTTTTACTTGGGATGGTGAACTTAATGATGGAACAACAGCCCCGGATGGCAGTTATACCTTTACCGTTAAGGCGACAAGCGATGGGCAAAGTGTATCGTCAACGTCACTATCTTATTCTGTCGTTTATGGCGTTATAAATAGTCAAGTGAATAATAAAGTCTTACTTGATTTAGGCATACTTGGTTCAATTAGTATTGACGAAGTTCGTCAAATTCTTTAGGGAGATAAAGTTTATATGGGATTTTCTCAAGCAATTAGCGGTATGAATGCCGCATCAAAACAGTTAGATGTTATTGGTAATAATATTGCTAACTCTGCAACAGTAGGCTTTAAAAGTGCGAGTATTTCATTTGCCGATATTTATGCTGGCTCAAAAGTCGGTATGGGCGTGAAAGTGGCGGCTGTTATGCAAAATTTTAATGATGGCACCGCAACTTCAACCAATAATAGTTTAGATGTTGCTATCTCGGGGAATGGTTTTTTTCGTTTAGTGGATAGTAGTGGTCAAGTTTACTATACCCGTAATGGGCAATTTCAATTAGATGCTGAGCGCAATATTATTTCTGCTGATGGTTTGCAATTAACGGGTTATCTGGCATCAGGTACACCGCCCAAAGTACAACAAGGTAGTGCGCCTGGACCTCTTAAAATTTCGCAAGAAATGTTAAATGCATCAGCGACAACCAAGGCATCGTTACAAACCAATTTAAATTCAAACAGCAAAATACCTGAAAAACAACCTGTCAATGCGCTTGATGCTGATACGTTCAATTATTCCACAACTGTTACTACTTATGATTCATTGGGTAATCAACGTAATGTTCAGCTTTTTTATGTCAAAACTGCCGACAATCAATGGGATGTGCATTATATCGATGGTAGTGATCCGAGCAGTAATTTACAAAAAATTGGGCAGATGGAGTTTGATTCCTCGGGAAAACTCATTAGCAATCCTGAAATGACGATTAATATTAAAGGACTTAACGGATCGGCTGATAATACCTTTACTTTATCATTAGCCAATAGCTCGCAACAAAATATGGGTAAGGAAGTTGGCAGCATCAAAACACCTGTGGTCGATGGTTATGCACCGGGGGATTTAGTCGGTTACAGTATTAGTGATGATGGTTCGATTTATGGTATCTATTCTAATCAACAAACGATGTTACTGGGTCAAATTGCGATGGCTGATTTTGCCAATGTCAATGGATTGGAATCAGCCGGCAACAATAACTGGCGCTCAACCATTAATTCTGGTGCTGAAGTGCTCGGTATTGCAAATTCGGGGACTTTAGGTGCATTAACCAGTGGCGCAGTTGAGTCATCAAATGTCGATATGAGTCAAGAATTGGTCAATATGATTGTTGCTCAACGTAACTACCAATCTAATTCACAAACAATTAAGACTCAAGATCAGATCTTAAATACACTAGTGAATCTTCGTTGATATAAAGGTTATTTATGGATCGCGTTATTTATACTGCTATGTCAGCAGCGAGTCAGACACTTCATCAGCAGTCTATTACTGCCAATAATCTTGCTAATGTATCGACAGTAGGATTTCGAGCACAGCTAACAGCGATGAAAGCTGTTCCTATCATTGGCAATGATAGACCAACAAGGACTATGGTTACCGCGACAACACCAACCTTTGATTCGCAAATGGGTACATTTAATTATACCGGACGTGATTTAGATGTTGCATTGGCAAAAGATCATTGGTTGGCGGTGCAACTACCTGATGGTAGCGAAGCATACACGCGCAATGGCGCTATCGAGATTGATGAAAATGGCACGCTTAATGTGCAAGGTTATCCATTACTCGGTGATAATGATGTATTAACTGTGCCCCAAGGTTCACAAGTTACTATTAGTTCTGATGGAACCTTATCGGCTTTGGGGGCGGGTGACCAGCCAACGACAATTGCGCAAGTGGGTAAAATAAAAAAAGTACAGCTTGAACGTAATGAAATTGTACGGGGTGATAATGGCTTGTTCCAATTAACACAAGCAACACGCGATACCCGAGGCGCGGTTATGCAAGATAACCCTAATACTAAATTGATGTTAGGGGTTTTAGAGGGCAGTAATGTTAATCCGGTTGCTGCTATGGTTAATTTAATTAGTCACTCGCGTCAATTTGAAATGCAGATGAAAGAGATTATGACTGCTGACGAAAATGCACAAAAAGCCAATCAAATTTTATCATTAACTTAAATGGAATAGGAAAAACAACCATGATTAAATCATTATGGATAGCCAAAACAGGCTTAACTGCCCAGCAAATGAATATGGATATTATTTCTAATAATTTGGCTAACGTTAGTACCGGTGGATTCAAACGGCAACGGGCTGTTTTTGAAGATTTGCTTTATCAAACTATCCGCCAGCCAGGTGCACAATCTTCAGAGCAAACCACCTTACCTTCTGGATTACAAATTGGTACAGGAGTAAGACCGGTTGCAACTGAACGTATTCATAGTCAAGGTAATTTAGAATTAACTGACAATAGCAGTGATATTGCTATTAATGGGCAAGGTTTCTTTCAAGTTTTAATGCCCGATGGCACGCAAGCTTATACGCGCAGTGGTGCTTTTCAAGTCAATCAAAATGGGCAGCTAGTGACCGCAGCCGGTTATGAAATTCAGCCAACAATTAATATTCCATCAAACGCAATTAAAATGACCGTAGGTCGTGATGGCGTTGTCAATGTCACGTTAGCTAATCAATCAACACAAGTACAAGTCGGGCAGTTAACATTACATACTTTTATTAATGATACTGGGCTTGAAAGTGTTGGTGAAAACCTTTACCTCGAAACCGAAAGTTCTGGTGCACCAACTGAAAACACACCAGGGTTAAATGGCGCAGGTTTGTTATATCAAGGTTATATAGAAACATCGAATGTGAACGTTGCTGAAGAATTAGTTAACATGATTCAAGTACAACGAGCTTATGAAATTAATAGTAAAGCTATTTCGGCTTCGGACCAAATGCTACAACGATTAAATCAACTCTAAACAGTAATCATGCGATGAACATAATGCGATATCTTGGTATTTTAACCGTATTTCTTTTGTTGGGTTGTGCCCAATTACCTAAAAAACCTTTAGTTGAAGGCGAAACAAGCATTGAACCAATGCTGCCCGTAATAGGTAATTCAACCGGTTCGATTTATCAGTCTTCACAACCCACTAGTTTTGGTTATCAACCGATGTTTGAAGATCGTCGTCCTCGTAACATTGGTGATGTGTTAACTATAGTGTTACAAGAAAATGTAAGCGCCAGTAAAAGTTCATCAATCAATGCGGGGCGAAACGGTTCAACTGATTTAAGTGTCAAAGCTGTGCCGCAATTTCTTGATGGTCTAATTGGACGTGGCAAAGTTGATACTGATATTTCTGGTGCAAATGATTTTAAAGGGTCTGGTGGCGCGAATGCAAAAAACACCTTTAGCGGCACGATTACAGTGACGGTTCAAGATGTCATGGTCAATGGTAATTTAAAAGTCATTGGTGAAAAACAAATAGCTATAAATCAAGGCACCGAGTTTATTCGATTTTCAGGTGTGGTTAATCCAAGAACTATTAGTGGCAACAATACGGTTATTTCAACACAAGTTGCTGATGCGCGTATTGAGTATGTCGGTAATGGTTACATTGACGAGGCACAAACCATGGGTTGGTTGCAGCGTCTATTTTTTAATTTTTCTCCATTTTAATGAGTAGTGTTATGCTGAAAAATTTGCGTTTTATTCTCTGTTTTAGTTTGACAATGATCGCAGGTATGCCACTGAGTCATGCTGAGCGTATACGTGATTTAGTCTCTATTCAAGGTGTCAGAGAAAATGCTTTAGTGGGTTATGGTTTGGTTGTGGGGCTTGATGGTACTGGCGACCAAACATCGCAAACTCCATTTACTATTCAAAGTATCACTAACATGCTTTCTCAACTCGGTATTACGGTGCCATCGGGCAGCAACATGCAGCTTAAAAATGTGGCTGCGGTGATGGTAACAGCAAAATTGCCTTCTTACGCCCGAGTGGGACAGCAAATTGATGTGGTGGTGTCCTCACTGGGTAATGCTAAAAGCTTGCGAGGCGGAACATTGATTATGACGCCGTTAAAAGGGGCAGATAATCAAGTTTATGCCATTGCACAGGGCAATCTTTTTGTTGGCGGCATGGGCGCAAACAGTAAAAATAGCAGTGTGAGTATTAATCAAATGTCAGGCGCAACCATTCCAAATGGTGCGACAATTGAACGCGAATTGGCAACGCGATTAGATGAACAAAATACAATGTATTTGCATCTAAACCATTTTGATTTTACCCAAGCGTTGAAAATTGCTGATGCGATTAATAAGTTACAAAAAAATACAGCGGTCGCTTTAGATGGGACTACTGTTAGCCTATCTATGCCCAAAGACAGCCAAGCAAGGGTGAAATTTTTATCACAAATTCAAAATTTAGAAATTGGTGTGACGCCAATCTCAGCTAAAGTGGTGATAAATACGCGAACCGGTGTTGTGGTGATGAATCAAAAAGTAAAATTAGATAATTGTGCAGTCGCACATGGTAACTTATCTGTTGTGGTCAATAATAAACTAAAAGTCAGTCAACCCAACACGCCATTAGCAGGCGGTGCAACTGCTATTATCCCTGATGATCAAGTCAGTATAACGCAAGATGGTGGGGCACTACATAATCTCGCTTCAGGTACAGATTTGAAACATGTGATTAATTCGCTAAATGTATTAGGCGCCACCCCAACCGAATTGATGTCAATACTTGAAGCATTAAAAACCGCAGGCTGTTTGCATGCAGCATTAGAAACAATTTAAATTTGAAAATTGAAGATGAATAATAAAATTGGCCAGAGTTTTAACCGTTTTGCTTATGATTTATCGAGTTTGCATCATTTAAAACGAAATGTGACAACCGGTGCAAATGATAGTATCAAACAAGTTGCCGAACAATTTGAAACACTTTTTATTAATATGATGATGCAATCAATGCGTAAGGCTGTACCAGAAGGGGGATTATTTACTAGTGCAGCCACTCAGCTGTTTACCTCGATGTTTGATCAGCAAATAGCACAACAATCTGCAGGTAAAGGATTGGGATTAGCCAATATGCTCACTCAACAATTAACCAAGTCTTCACCTGATGCAGCCAAGATTAACATGCAGTCTAATAGCAATAATAAACATCCTAATTTAAAATTGGCTCAATCTTTATTTTCTAAAAATACTTCGCATCTTTCACCTCAAGCATTAGGGCAAATGCTGTATCATCAACATAAGGCAGACAATGCATCACAACTTAAGTCAAATGAGTTAGCTTTTGACACTACGCGCCAAGATCTTGATGCTGATCATGTTACAACCTTCGTGCAACAGTGGCTTAAACCCGCTAAGCAAGCATCGGGGATTTCTGGTATTCCTTATGAAGTTATAATTGCACAAGCAGCATTAGAAACGGGCTGGGGGCAAAAGGAAATTAAAACAGCAGATAATCTCACCAGTCACAATTACTTTGGGATTAAAGCGACGCCTGCCTGGAAAGGTAGTTCAACGCGCTTAACCACTCAAGAATTTGTGAATAATCGGATGATAAAAATTCAGGATGAATTTAAAGTTTATAACAGTAAACAACATGCATTGACTGATTATCTCAATTTATTAACCAAAAGTCCTCGTTATCGTGCTGTGGTTAATGCGCCTGATGCTCGCTCGGCTGCCAAAGCATTACAAGCGGCAAATTATGCTACCGATCCAAACTATAGTGATAAACTAATTCAAATTATTGGTCGTATTGAGCAAATTGCAGCAACAATACCATCGATATCCACCCGTGGTTTTAAACAAATTGCTTTTAACTAAGCGCACTTTGGTTATTGACGCGAGTTGCTATAATCAAAAAGGCGGATAAACCCGCCTTTAATTTTTGAGATAGATCTTACTGATGATGATTGCAATAAGTATCATCGCGATAAACTAATTCAAATCATTAGTCGTATTGAGCAAATTGCAGCAACAATACCATCAATATCCACCCGTGGTTTTAAACAAATTGCTTTTAACTAAGCGCACCTTAGTTATTGACGCGAGTTGCTATAATCAAAAAGGCGGGTAAACCCGCCTTTAATTTTTTGAGATAGATCTTACTGATGATGATTGCAATAAGTATCATCGCAATAAACTAATTCAAATTATTGGTCGTATTGAGCAAATTGCAGCAACAATACCATCAATATCCACCCGTGGTTTTAAACAAATTGCTTTTAACTAAGCGCACTTTGGTTGTTGGCGCGAGTTGCTATAATCAAAAAGGCGGGTAAACCCGCCTTTAATTTTTAGAGATGTCTTACTGATGATGATTGCAACAAAAGTACAACTATTAAAAATAGTTAATTACTTCATTTGAAATAAAGACATACTTTGCATATTCATAAAAGTATATTGCGCAGCTTGTAAATTTGCCTGTAACATTACATAATCTGAAATTGCTTCATACCAGTCGACATCTTCAATTTGACTGATTTGGGTTTCAAATTCAATATCTAAGCTGTCACCTAAAGCCGATAATCTTTCTACTTCTGCTAATACTGTTCCGCCAGCCGCTCTTAAAGTTGATATGTTATCAAAAGCATTATCAATCCCTAAACTTGCTTGAGTTAATCCTGCTCGAAATTGCTTAATGGCATCTTCATCGTTATTGTCTAATTTCATATTTAACGCATCAAGCGCATAATCTAGGCTGGCAAAGATGTCGCTTGGTGGATCAGGTTGGTTTGGATTGGCGCCACTCATAAAGGTTTGTGCACCGGTAAAACTAAGTGAAACTTCGCGCGTGTCATCAATCAAAACGTTAATTTGTGATGTTCCACCCACATAATTGACTTTACCTGCTTCATCAACAACAAATGGTGGTGTGTCGTTTTTGTTACCGGCAAATAAATAATTACCATTGGTATCTTTAGCATTGGCTAATGAAATAAGTTGATCTTTTAAACCTTGTAATTTGTTGGCAAGATCTTGGCGGTTTTCGTCATTTAATGTTTCGTTTCCGGCATAAACTAACGTTTCTTGAATAGTTTGAATGACGGTATTAACTTCTTTTAAAATCGTATCTTGTCGGCTTAATGATTTATCAACACTTTCGCGTGCTGCTTGGAATTGATCGTTCTTCGACTGTGCTTGTTTAAGGATCAGTGCTTGTGATGCCCCCATCGGATCATCTGAAGGTGTTAAAATTTTCTTACCTGTTGCTAAATGTAATCCAGATTTTTGCCATTTATTGTTAGTATTTAAGATACTATTTAAATTTTTTTGATACATTGAATTAGTACTAATTCGCATTATTAAACCCTTTTATCAATTAGCCAAACCTAAGATGGTATCGAATAGTGTTGTTGCAGCATCAATTACTTTTGCATTAGCTTGATAATACTGCATATAAACCTGCATCGAAATATACTCTTCTTCAATATTAACCCCTGATATAGATTGATTTTGCTCATAAATCTGATCTGTAATATTTTGGTTGGATTGCAGAGAAATTTTGGCGGTATGCGTTTCACTGCCAATATAACTTACTAAGGTGTTGTAAGCGCTGTTTAATGTTTTGGTGCCATTAATTAATTTTTCATTTTGTATCTCTAAAAATTTTGCCACATTACGATTGTCACCAGTCCCGTTTTCGTCATCGGCAAGCCCAGTAGCAAGTTGATTAACATCTTTTACCAACAATTGTAATGACGAAGCAATATTAGCAACCGGTTTAAGCATAAACGAATCGCCATTAACTGGTGTACCTGTGATTTTTATTGATAAACCATCAAAGTTTAATGCACCATTCTCAACTTGAGGCGTGATTTGCTGATTGTCCGATAATCGCGTTACTATCCAATCACTACCATTAAATTCGATTTTATAATCAGACGCTTTAACATCCTTAACTGATTGATAATCAATGGTTACCGTGGCATTTCCCTGATTTTTAATATTGGCGATACTGCTAGGCGCATTGTAATCAAATAATTTTTCGCCAGCATTACCATTGATATCAACACCTGACATATGGACTTGATTAAATCTTTCAGCTAAATTTAATGCAATTAAACCTAATTGATTACGTGCTTCTAGGAGTGGTCCATCACGAGAAGTTAATAATCCATTTAATCGGCCTGATGTGATATGTTGACTTGTGAGTTCTTGAGTCGCACCAGAAGGATGAGTGTAAATAATTGTATTTAAAGAAGGGTCATCTGTTGAAGGTTGTACTGATAGTTGATTAACTGATGCACCTTGTACTAAATTTAAGCCATTACTAAGCGAAATATTATATTGACCATTTTGTTCGGTGACAGTGATGCTGATAATTTCACTTAATTCATTGACTAGCTGATCGCGTTCATCAAGCAGCGCATTAGGTTGGTTTGCTTCACCCACAGCCTGTAGTTTTGAAATTTTTTGATTTAGTTCTGCAATTTGTTTGGTATAAGCGTTGATTTGATTAACGTTATTGCTTAGTTCAGTATTAATATTGGCAATTTGATTTTTTAAATTTAATTCGGTTTTATTAAATTGATTTACTAGTGAAGTGAGATCGCTAATCACCGTTTGCTTAGTTGCAGCGTCAGCGGCATTTGATGAAAGTTTATTTAAGCTAGAAAATAAATTATTGAGTTGTGATGCAATACTATTTTCATTTTCAGCTAATAAATTATCCACTTTAGATAATTCATTGTAATACGCTTTTATTGAACCATTTTGTGACTGTGCTTGGCGTAATTGTCCAACAACAAATCCATTAAAGGCTCGATTAACAGCACTGACGCACACACCATTACCAACAAAACCAAAACCATATTTAGTACTATTTGCTTGGCTTAAAATTTGTTGTTGTCGATTATAACCCGTAGTATGTGCATTACTGATATTATTGCTTATAACATTAAGCATATTTTGTGCTGCATTTAATCCACTAATACCAGTATTCATCAATGAATTTGACATAAAAACTCCCAAATATAGTGTTAGTTAGTCACGCAATAATTAACTAAACGAATATTGTCTATATCGGATTAATTGCTAAAAACTTTAATTATTTTTTGCAAAATTAAACAACGCTGATTTTTGGTAAAACTTTTTATGCTGCATTACTCGGATTGAATTTTTTGTGATTGTTTTAAAAAATCAATGCCAGTCATATTATTTTCATCTTCAATATATTGTTGTGCTGATTTATTTAGGATTAAAATACTGATACGACGATTGGCATCATTACTGTAATTGGGTTTATTTAAGCTTACGGTATCAGCCAATCCAATAATACGAATAATTTTGTTTGAATCTAAGCCACCAGCAATCAGTTCTCTTCTTGATGAGTTTGCTCTGTCAGCTGATAACTCCCAATTACTATAACCCCGATCACCTGTGATATACTGGCGTTCATCGGTATGACCCGATAGCGTAATTTTGTTAGGTAGTGAATTAATGATTGGTGCTAATGCATTTAAAATTTCTTGCATATTAGGGTGAATCACAGCACTGCCGACATCAAACATGGGCTTATCATCGCTAGCCAAAATTTGGATTCTTAATCCCATTTCAGTCAATTCTATAATTAAATTTGCCGCTAATTTTTTAAGTCGTGGATCGAGTTCAAATACTTCATTAATTTTGCGTGCGGTTTCGATTAACTGTAATTTTTCAACCTGTTTTTTCTCAGAATCAGTCAGGTCTTGATGCAAGGTGGTATTGTTTTCTTCCCCTATTTTTTTGTGAAAATCATCGCCACCGCCAGGTATTGGACTTTCACTATCACTGAGGTTTTTTCCGCCATTTTGCCCCAGTATTAAAGGGGTTCTAAAATATTCAGCAATGCCTTGTAATTCTTGAGGGCTAGCTTTAGCAATTAACCACATGACTAAAAATAGTGCCATCATAGCGGTCATAAAGTCGGCATAGGCGATTTTCCAAGAACCACCATGATGCCCACCACTATGCCCAGATTTTTTTTTAGAGATAATTATTTTTACTGAGTTGTTTTTCATTGTTCACTGTTTTCTGTTTGCTGAGTATTTTTTTCTTTGATTTCTTGTAGGTATTTTTCTAATTCAAAGAAAGAAGGTCTTTCATGAGAAAATATGGTTTTACGTCCAAATTCAATACAAATTTGAGGGGCATAGTCATGCATACTTGCAATTAATATCACTTTGACACATTCCAAGATTTTTACACTGTCGGCGTTTTTTTGTCTTAAAAGTGCAGCTAAAGGTGAAACAAAACCGTAGGCGAGTAATATACCTAAAAACGTTCCTACCATCGCGTGAGCAATTAATTCTCCTAATTCGCTTGCCGGTCTGTCAGCTTGTGCTAACGTATTAATAACCCCCATAACGGCCGCAACGATACCAAATGCGGGTAAGCCATCGCCTACACTTGAAATGGCATCGACTGGTTTTTCTAATTCATGTAACTTGGTTTCAATTTCTTCATTCATTAATGCTTCAATTTCGTATACTTCCATGTTGCCACTAATCATTAATCGCAAATAATCTGTTATAAAATCACAGATTTGAGGATTTGCTAAAATAAGTGGATAAGCTTTAAATAGTTCACTTTCTTTCGGGTTATCAATATCAGCCTCAATAGATAATCCGCCATTTTGGCGAACTTTAGTTAAAATGGTGTACATTAAATTAATCAGAGTTAAGTACAATGTTTTATTATATTTTGATGTCTTAAATAATTGACCTAACGATTTAAGTGTAGCGATAATGATTTTTTTTTCGTTACTGACAATAAATGCACCGATAGCGGTTCCGCCGATAATTAGAAATTCTAACGGTTGAAAAAGTACGGCTAAATACCCTCCACTAAGTACATACCCAACTAGGGCAGAAGCGATAACAACGATATATCCTACAATGATGAGCATTGGCTTTCCTTTTTCTCCATAAACTGATCGTGATTAACTATGCTTATTTTTTTATAATGTTGATTTAAGCTGTCATTTGTTTTGCAATAATCGAATTAAAACCATTGGGTATTGATAATACTTGTAAGCATTTTGCATGGTTTTCTTTCTGTGTTTTGTTATTTTTTTCTGCCCTTGACGGTGGTTGGCATAAACTACAAATAAAACTATTATGCGGTTGATAAGCATGGGTAATAAATCGCCCTTTACATGCTTTGCAGCATGATTGTTGCATTACATTGCTTTCAACAAATTTGACTAAGATCCACGCTCTGGTAAGTCCCAAAACTGGCTCTTCATTATAAGACGGACATTGCTCTAAATACAGTTGGTAGGCTTTTAGAATTGATTGAATGCCGGGTTTGGTACCATGTTTCACCAAAAAGTGATAAGCATTATAAAAAATACTAGAGTGAATATTGGGTTCCCATGTCATAAACCAGGTGGTCGAAAAGGGTAATAATCCTTTAGGCGGTGGACAACCTTGGATCTCTTTATATAATTTGATTAATTTACCACGGCTTAAGTTGGTTTCGCTTTCCAGCATTTGAATTCTAGCACCTAACGAAATTAGTCGAATGGCCAGTTGAACTTCCTTATATTTTTGAATAATACTTGTGCATCTCATCCTAATTTCCTATTACTTATTGATTGAATCTAATAGTAAACTAGATAAAAGAATTCCCGTATGCATCTGCTTAATGTCACTCACACGAGATTCTTCGGTTAGTTTTTTCATCATTTCTGAATTTTCAAAACGTAATTTAAATGTTAATTGGTTGGTTTCAGACAACACTAACATTTGAGAAGCACTGAGATTACTAAGCATGTCTGCTGTTTCTTCATCAATACCTAGTCGATACATCGCCATTACTTTATCTTTTTCAAGCATGCGTTGACTTAGTAGTAATGTTGAAAGATTCAAATGATGTATGCATTTAAGAATATCGTCATCTAATATATTACCCAATTTAATCACCAATCCCTATTCAGTAAAATTCGCATTAAAAAGTGCGAAATAAATAAATTTTTATTAGAAATATTTTTTTATGCTTAAAATTACATTTTTAAACGAAAAAAATCAATAAAAAAATAATTTCAATTTATTTTCGATTAATTAAATTTTATTTAGCTCTTTTTTATAAGCTAATTTTACTTTGTATTCTTTTTATTGCTTGGCTGTGTAATTGGCTGACTCGTGACTCACTAATATCCATAATTTTACCAATCTCTTTTAAATTGAGCTCTTCCTGATAGTAAAGCGCCAACACCATTTTTTCTTTTTCTGGCAGTTTTTCTATTTGTTCAATAATGATATTACGCATTTCATCGTTAATGATGTTGGAAAAAGGCGTGTTATCATCTTGATAGTCAATCATCGCATCCAAACTGTCACCAAGTTTTTTTTGTATTTCGTCGTAAGAATATAGTTGGCTATAATTCGAATCTAATAATATTTTTCGATATTCGTTTAGAGATAATTGTAAGTAATTGGCAATTTGTTGATCAGTTGGTGCAACACCTAACTGCTGTTCAAGTTGATGAATTGCCTGAGTGACATCTTTAATTTTTTTGCGTGTTTGTCTAGGTAGCCAATCTCGACTACGTAACTCATCTAACATGGCGCCTTTGATTCGCGGGATGGCGAAGGTTGTAAACGTATTACCTTGTGATGCATCATAACGTTTTATTGTGTCTAATAAACCGATATAACCAACTTGTAATAAATCATCAAGCTCTACTGTTGTAGGTAAACGTACTGCTAATTTTAGTGCTTCATTACGAACCAAATGAGTATATTTTTGCCAATCAGCTTCATTCATTACACCTTGTGAGTTATAAAGCTTATCATTCATTTTATGAACCAATGTAAAAAATGCCTGATGGTATTATGGTGATAATCGGTTAATTTAATGGCGAGAATAGCGTAATAAATAATAGGTATTTGGCATTATTAGCAATAACGGAAATTAAACCGTTATTGCTAAGTTCAAAATTAGAGTAACCAGAAAAATTTAGATAAAAAACTTATTGTAATAAAGATAGTACTGATTGTGGTACTTGGTTAGCTTGTGCTAATACAGATGTACCTGCTTGTTGTAAAATTTGACCGCGCGTCATATTAGATACTTCGGTTGCATAATCAGCATCTTCAATTCGGCTACGTGCAGAACTTAAGTTATTTACTGTGTTATTGATGTTATTCACAGTTGATTCAAAACGGTTTTGTACCGCACCAAGCTCACCACGTAATGCATCAATTTTTGATAATGCTGCATCAAGTGTTTTTAATGGATCTGCTGTTGGTGTGTTTGATACATTGAAAGCGGCTAGACCTAATTCTGTACTATCAATTTTTTTCAAATTGATTTCAATGGTTTCGCCGTCATTTGCGCCAACTTGGATTTTTAGTGATTTATCTGCTGACAATACTTTAGAACCATTGAAATCAGTTTGTTTAGATACACGGTCGATCTCTTCTAAACGTTGATCGATTTCGTTTTGGATTGACTCTAAATCGCTTTGAGAGTTAGTGCCGTTTGCTGCTTGAACGGTTAATTCACGAATACGTTGTACGTTGTTATTAATTTCGTTTAATGCACCTTCAGTTGTTTGCGCAAGTGAGATACCATCATTTGCATTACGTGCAGCTTGAGTTAAACCTTTAATGTTTGAAGAAAAACGGTTAGCGATAGCTTGACCTGCTGCGTCATCTTTAGCGCTGTTAATACGCATACCAGATGAAAGACGTTCAATAGCTGTGCCAAGCACACTTTGTGAATTGTTAAGGTTATTTTTTGCCATTAAAGACATCGTATTAGTATTAATTACTTGTGCCATTTTTATCTCCTTTAATATTATTAGTAAAATCAACGTGATACTGATTATTAATTCAATATTCTTGCTGACAGATAATGTATCGGTAGTAAAAAAAGAAACTTTAATTTTTTTCTACATTATGGTTGATTTTACTCAGTTTTAATGGCGATTTTTGTTAGGTAAATTGATATAAATCATTTAATTAAATTATTTTTTATGTTTTATAAAAACGCACCGTTTTTATTATGTCTCGATAAAATTTCAAACCTGATTAAACTTTTTAGTAAGTTAGCCGATATAAAACTTATCGAATAATTGTTATAGGTTGATCAGATAATGGCAATGAGTGTGTTAGGTATCGGTTCAGGAATCGATCTTAATGAAGTTTTAAATCAATTAGAGTCTGTTGAAAAAACACGTTTAACTCCAATTAAATCACAACAAAAAGCGGTTAATGCCAAAATTAGTGGATTTGGTAAGTTAAAAAGTGCGTTAACGGCATTTAATTCAGCCACCGAAAAATTGCAGAAAAAAGATTTATTTCAAAGCAAACTCGCAACTGGCAATGATAGTTATTTTACAGCTAAAGTAAATAGTCAGGCACAATCAGGTAATTATGCTGTGAGCGTTGAGCAATTAGCGACTTCGCATGGCGTTGCAACAACGTCAATTAATGATAAAAATATGAGTCTAGGAAGTGATAGTGAAAGCCGCACAATGACCATTAAGCAAGCTAATGGTAGTGAACTCAATATTGTGTTATCTAAAGATGAAACCTCGCTTGAGTCAATTGCTAATGCAATTAATCACGCCAAAGTAACGAATGCTGATGGTAGTACGAGTGAATCGACGATGAATGCAGCCGTTGTTCGTTCAGGTACAGGAAGTTATCAGTTAGTTATCACCGCTAAAGAGACCGGTGAACAACAGACTATTACGTCCATTTCGTCAGATGATGAGCAGTTAAATAACATAATTGGCTTTGACTATAATCAAAAAGATAATGCTAATATGACTGAAGTTTGCCAAGCGCAAGATGCTAAGTTTACTTTTAATGGTATTGCCATTACCAGTGCTTCAAATACCGTTAAAGATGTGGTTGCAGGTATTGATATTACGTTAAAGGCAACGACTACAACTAGCGAAAATTTAACCATAACGGCTGATAACGAAAAAGCTGAAGAAGCTATTAAACAGTGGGTTGAAGCATTTAACCAATTACAATCAACCATATCGAGCTTGACTAAATTTACCGCAAAAGAGGCCAATTCCGAAGAGTTAGATAGTAATAATGGACCGCTTATTGGTGATTCTACTTTACGTAATATCGATCAAAGTATTCGTTCAATTTTTGCAAAAGGACAGGCTGGGGAGTTTTCGGTTTTAGCACAAATTGGTGTGAATATGGATAATAATGGTTCATTAACGATTAACCAAAATCAATTACAAAAAGTACTGAGTGAGAATAGTGAAGCTGTTGCTGAGTTGTTTATTGGTGATGGTCAAAATAGCGGTATCGCTAATGAGGTTTTTGCTAAGATTAGTGGATTTATTGATAATGACGGTATGATTGATTCAGCAACGAATGGTTTAAATTCGACATTAAAATCATTAGATAAGCGTTATGAACAAGTGAATAACTCAATTGAACAAACTGTTGAACGCTATCGAGTGCAATTTACTAAGTTGGATGTTTTAATCAGCTCGTTAGATAGCATGAGTAACTATTTATCTACTCAATTTGACATGATGGCCAATTTAAAAAAATAGGAATACCCGATGTATAAAGTTGGTTCTGATGCTTATCAGCAAGTTAGTTTAGAAACAAAAGTTAGCCAGGCGTCCCCACATCAATTGATTGTATTACTGTTTGATGGTGCACTTAATGCTATTCGCTTGGCCAGTTTACACATTGAACGAGGCAATATTGCGGGTAAAGGCGCAGCAATTTCAAAAGCCATTAATATAATTGATAATGGGTTGAAAAGTTGTTTAGACCTAGAACAAGGTGGCGAAATTGCTGAAAATTTAGATCGTTTATATCACTATATGACTCAACAATTGGTGCTAGCAAATTTACATAATGATAGGCAAAAATTACAAACTTGCTTTGATTTGCTTAATAATATTGCTGAATCTTGGCGCGAAATTGCGAGATAAAAAGGAATGGAATGTGAAAACATCTTTATTAGAACAATATGAACAACTTAATTATGTCACTGAACAAATGCTTATCAATGCGCGTGATGAAAATTGGGATTTATTGTTAACTTGGCAAGCTAAATATCACCAATTAACGAAAGCGATTATGCAAGTCGATGATCTCACTGCTGTTGATAAAATACCTTTAAAACAGCAAGATATATTTAGTATGTATATTAAAAATATTCATAGCTATCAACAGCAAATTAGCCAATTAATTATTTATCGTCATGCTCAATTAAAAGAGTTAATTGGCGAACAAGTCGATTATCAAACAAAGCTTGATAGCTATCAAAAAATTGCAAGTTTAATCTAATTTGTCTTATTAGCTTTAGTTTTATTAATAAAATACGGTTAAATATAACTATGTTGAGCAAAATAGTTATATTGTTGGCTAGTGATTTTTGGTTATGATAAGTGGTATCGCAATCACTTATCAGATGTTTGAATCTTGTTTAGCACTGCTTACAACCGTTTATAGCAATATGACAAGCTGTGAGTAATGCTAAACCTGCAAATTGAAGATAGCATAGACAATAACAGTATTTAAACATTCATGTTCATGATTTCTTGATAGGCAGCAACGAGTTTATTACGTACTTGAATACCAAATTGAAGTGAAACCGAAGATTTTTGCATATTAACCATCACTTCATTTAACGTGATGTTGGGCTTTCCTTGTTCAAAAGCTTGTGCTTGATTATGGGCCTGAATTTGTGTTTGGCTAATGTGATCGAGTGCCATTTTTAATGCCGCAGTAAAATCAGATTGTGCGCTCTTTGCTTGGTTGTTTATTGTGGCGTTGGTTTGATTAAAATCAACTAGAAAGGTGTTATTAATTGTATTTAGCGTGTTCATGGCGTTAAAAGTCATCTCTTCTTAACTTGCTCAATATGTGATTGAATTTAACATACAACCTTAAATCTAAATGCCACAAGTAAGGGGTAAAGCATTTGCTTTTTTAGCTATTGATTTTTTTAAATGGATTGATAATAAACTCTAGAACAAATCTAATTAGTTTAGCATTAGGGTTTTTATGGATAGCCAAACTGTCGGTAACAAAGGCGAATCAATATTGAGCAAGTTACCATTTATCAATCAATTTAAACAAAATCGTAAAATGCTGCTGCTTGTTGCTGGCGTGGTTGTGCTTGCTATTAGTAGTATCGCCTATTTATGGCTAAAAGACGATAATTATGGGGTTTTGTTTAGCCAGTTGAGCGATAAAGATGGCGGCGAAATTATTAGCCAACTCGATAAGATGAATATTCCTTATCAGTTTTCATCTTCAGGATCGACTATCTTAATTCCTGCTGATAAAGTTTATGACACGCGCTTACGTATTGCCCAGCAAGGCTTACCTAAAGGTGGTGCTGTTGGTTTTGAATTACTCGACAAAGACAGCTTTGGTATGAGTCAATTTAATGAACAGATTAATTATCAACGCGCATTAGAAGGTGAACTGTCAAGAACCATTTCAATTATTAGTAGTGTGGATGATGCAAGAGTGCATTTAGCGATGCCTAAGCCCTCTTTATTTGTACGTGAAAGAAAATTTCCTTCCGCGTCTGTAGCATTAACATTATTACCTGGACGCTCATTATCACAAGGGCAAATTGATGCTATTGTTCATTTAATTTCAAGCAGTGTACCGGAATTACAAGCAGAAAAAGTCACAATTATTGACCAGCAAGGTCATTTATTAACGGGTGAAAAATTTCGCGACGGTAACGTCAATGTCGCACAGTTAGAATACAGTCAAAAAGTAGAAGATACCATTCGAGAGCGGGTCGAAAAAATCATTACACCGGTGTTAGGTAAACAAAATATTATGGTGCAAGTTAATGCTGATATTGATTATAGCCGGCAAGAAGCAACATCTGAAACCTTCGATCCCAATAGTGATGCTGCTCAGCAAACCCTACGTAGTAAGCATCAAGTGGAGAATCGTCAGTTAGCAGCAAACGATAACACCGGTGGTGTGCCGGGCGCTTTGTCAAACCAACCTATGCCAACACCGAGTGCGCCCATAGATGAGAATCCAGACTCAAAATCAAAAGACGATAAGAAAAAAATTTATAATTTACAATCAAATAATACGTTAAATTTTGAAGTAAATAGACAAATCGTGCACAGTAAAATCCCAGAAGGGCGTATTAAACGATTGTCAGTCGCTGTGCTGGTTAATTATAAATTTATGGCTCAACAATTGGATCAATCTCAATTACAAGAGCAATCAGACAATGCCAAGGAACCAGCACCACAGTGGGTGAAATTAGATAAAGATGAACTGGATAATATTGAAGCATTAGCGCGTCAAGCAATGGGATTTTCTGATTCACGCGGTGATACGTTGACGGTTGCAAATTTAAAATTTACCGATCAAGCGTTCGAAACGGATGATAGCTTGCCATTTTGGCGAACACATGAGTTTTATGATGTGCTAAAAACAGTAATTAAATATCTTGTTTATGTTTTAGTGTTATGGTTTGTTTGGCGCAAAATGTTACGTGCTTTATGGATTAAATTACAACGCCAGCTCTTTAATGTGAATCATGCTTCAACTGATACTAAATTATCGGGTGAGGATAAGTTAGATTATAAGGCGCATAGTAAACAGCAGCAGAAGATATTTGAAGATAATATGCAGCAGCAACAATATATTCGCAAAATTGTCGAGAAAGATCCTCGGGTCATGGCGTTAATTATACGTGGTTGGATAAGTAAGGCGGACACAAATCCATGAATTTAAGTTTAAGTGAATCTCAAAAAGCAGCAACTGTGTTAATGGTGTTAGGTGAAGAGCTTGCCGCTAATGTTATGCAATACCTTAATCCTAAAGAGGTACAGCAAATTAGTAGTGCCATGATGTCGTTACCACAACTTTCTCAAGAACAGTTGAAAGACATCTTAAATGAATGTCAAAAAACACTCGAAGAGTGTGCTGTACTTAATACTGATACCAATGGTTATTTACGTTCAATTCTCGAAAAATCAATTGGTACTGAAAAAGCCGATCGGTTACTTGATGAGTTGTTAGAGGTCGATTTAGAAGAGGCGAAAGACGGACTTGAGATGCTTAATTTTGTCGATGCGGCCAGAGCGGTTGATTTAGTTAAAAAAGAACATCCACAAATTATTGCTACAATTTTAGTTCATTTAAATCGAGACTTAGCTGCCGAAATTTTAAATTTATTTGATGATGAATTACGTAATGATGTCATGCTTCGAATCGCAACATTTGGCGGGGTTGAGCCGTCGGCACTTCAGGTTTTATCTGCCTCATTATCGACGTTATTACATGGTCAAAATATTAAACTTAATAACCTGGGTGGTATTCGTACTGCGGCTGAAATTATTAACTTGATGAAATCACAACAAGAAGAATTGGTGATCAATTCCTTACGTGATTATGACAGTGAACTTGCACAGAAAATTATTGATGAAATGTTCTTGTTCGAAAATCTGGTTGAAGTCGATGATAGAAGTATCCAACGTCTACTTAAAGAGGTGGATAATGAAACATTGATTATTGCCTTAAAAGGCGCATCAGTGGCATTACGTGACAAGCTATTAAGTAATATGTCACAGCGTGCAGCTTCGATTTTACGTGAGGATTTAGAAAATAGACCACCAGTGCGCTTATCTCAAGTCGAAACAGAACAGAAGAAAATTTTGGTTATTGCGCGCAAATTGGCTGAAAGTGGTGAAATGATTTTAAGTAGCGGTGATGACGAATATGTATAATCGAACCAATACCCTGAGTTGGGAACCATTAAGTTTTCAGGATTTAACGTTAGTTAAGTCGCAAAAGTTAACCAAAAAGAAAATAACTAAACATGCTGATAAGGTTGAGCCCAAGCCAGAGCCTAAAGTTATTGAAGTCGACAACAGTGTTATTGAACAACAATTAGCCATTATCAAGCAACAAGCAAAAGAGCAAGCTTATCAAGAGGGATTTAATTTAGGTAAAGAAGAAGGGTTTAATATAGGTCAACAAGCAGGTTATGAGCAGGGGTATGCCATTGGTCAGCAAGAAGGCAAAGCGGCAATTGAACAGCAGCTTAATGCAGAAAAATTAAAAGCAGTAGAGACAATAACTAATTTAGTTAGCCATTTTCACGCCGCTATCAATCAAATAGATGATTTAATTGTTCCTCAATTGTTGGATCTAGCCTTAGTTGCGGCACAAAAAACGGTCGGGACAATATCTAAAGTTAAACAAAAACAGTTAATGCATACCATTAAGACCTTAATTGACGAAGGTTCGATGATAATTAAGTCAGCTTCTTTGCATCTGCATCCCGATGATCTGTTATGGATTGAACCATTATTACAAGATGAAATTAAACAATATCATTGGCAATTAGTTGCAGATACGAATGTTGAATTAGGTGACTGTAAAATATGGACCGATACTAATCAAGTCGATGCTAGCAATGCTTGTCATTGGCAAATGATGGCCGATTGTATACAAGGAGAGAATCTGTAGCGTGAGCTTGGCAAAGCAATGGGCTGCTAAAATTGAGTATGCGACGCAGCAGCTGCAATCGTTATCGTTAATTCGTCATTATGGACGATTAGTTAAAGCTTCGGGCTTGGTACTTGAAGCTATCGGATTAAAATTACCGTTAGGATCAAATTGTTTTGTTGAGCGGCAATCACATGGAAAAATTGATGCGGTGGAGTGTGAAGTCATTGGCTTTAACGATAAAACTCTATATTTAATGCCTTTTGATACCACTGAAGGTATTTTGTTAGGTGCTAGAGTTTATACCGCACAATATGATTTAGCCCACTTTAATCATAAAGTGTTGCCTATTGGTATGGCATTGTTGGGTCGGGTTGTTGATGCAGCTGGAAGACCATTAGATGGTATGCCATTACCTGAAAATATTGAATATCAAGGATTAGCTAATCCATCGCTCAATCCACTACAACGTACACCTATTGATGAGATCTTAGATGTAGGTATTCGAGCTATTAATGCGCTGTTAACCGTTGGTCGAGGGCAAAGAATGGGGTTATTTGCCGGTTCAGGTGTTGGTAAAAGTGTTTTATTAGGGATGATGGCGCGTTATACCAAAGCCGATATTATCGTCGTTGGCTTAATTGGTGAACGTGGTCGGGAAGTGAAAGATTTTATCGAAAATATTTTAGGAAAAGAAGGATTAGCGCGATCGGTTGTGGTGGCTGCACCTGCTGATGTTTCACCGCTACTGCGTTTACAAGGCGCGGCATATGCAACAAAAATTGCAGAAAACTTTCGCGATCAAGGATTTAACGTGCTACTCATTATGGACTCGTTGACCCGTTATGCCATGGCGCAACGAGAAATCGCTTTAGCGATTGGCGAACCGCCCGCTACCAAAGGTTATCCACCTTCGGTATTTGCTAAATTACCGGCATTAGTTGAAAGGGCAGGTAATGATGATAAAGGTCAAGGATCGATTACTGCATTTTACACCGTATTAACTGAAGGCGATGATCAGCAAGATCCGATTGCAGACTCAGCACGTGCTATTTTAGATGGGCATATTGTATTATCGCGTTCACTTGCAGAATCCGGGCATTACCCGGCAATTGATATTGAAGCGTCAATCAGCCGTGTCATGACTGATTTAACGCCTGTTGCCGATGAAAAAAAATCTCGGTTATTTAAACAGCTATTTTCGAGTTTTCAACGAAATCGTGATTTGATTAATGTCGGGGCTTATGTTTCGGGCACCGATTCTTTATTAGACAGCGCTATAACATTGTACCCAGCAATGAAAGATTTTTTACAACAAGGCATTGATGAACATTGTAGTTATCAAGATGCTTATCAACAATTAGCCAATATGTTGCAACCCATTTTAACTAATTAAAAGGGGGGGATGATGAATAAAAGTTCAGGATATTTGGCGTTTTTAACATTAAAAAAGTTAGCGAAAAAATCGCTAGATGATACGTTAATTAAGTTAAAAAAAGCTGATGATAATCAGCGTCATGCTCAGTCTCAGCTCAATTTATTAAATGAGTATTATCTTGAGTATCAGGGACGATTGAATAAAGCCTTATTTAATGGCATTAAAGGACATGAATTATCAAATTTTCAGGCTTTTATTGCAACACTTGAGCAAGGTATTGCGAAACAAAGAAAGTTATTATTGACGTTAGATATCAAAAAAAAACAGATAACGCATGAACTTAATCAATCTCAAAAAAAGCTTAATACTTATAAAACATTGTTAGATAAGCAGCAGCAAAAATATGTAGAGCAACAAAACCGGTTACAACAAAAACTCACAGATGAATTTGCTCAGCAACAATTAGCCAGGAGAGCGTTAAATGAATATTAACCTAATCACTGATGTAGCATTAGCATCTTCAAAGCAGTTACCCTCAACGGATGAAGATTTATCGTTGGCAAATAGCGAGTTATTTCAGCAATTATTACACGCTAATCAAAATCATGGGTTAGGTTTGCAACACAGCCTTAACTTAACGCCAAAAATAAGTGATGATAGTGACGCGGATCTTCAACAAGATGATAATAGTTTAGCTATGGTATGGATAACGCCATCTCCGCTAGAAATCGTTAATTCCCGATCAGATGTAACATTAAATGATATGATTGCCCATCATTTAATTGAGAAATCAGATTGGGTCTTAAATGCTAATCAATCGGCTAAGGTTGATAGCTTGCCGTTGAATACGCTGCAAGATGCTGATTTTCAGACAATTGCCAATAATCAAGTTACCGAGTTGTTACTATCGATCAATGATAGTGAACAATTGATCAACAACATCTGTCAGCCAGATGAGTTCTTTAATCAATGTAATGGCGCTAGTAACCGTTTAATGGCAGAAGATTTGGCGGATAAAACAATTACCGCCCATTATTTGCAAACAGATGCATCAAGTCAGATGCTCGATTCTGGTAGTATAAATAAACCCATTGCTTTATTTGATCAGTTTGCAACTAATTCTGTGGATAATGATACTGTCATTCATGCCCAAGCCGATAATCATTTTGTGACCAGTATTAATACGTTCACTCAACCTTTTTCACAACAAGCTGCGCCTGTTTCAACCTCGACGTTTGTGATGAATTTGCCTATGCCGGTTGATGTAACACAGTGGCAGGCAGCGTTGACTGAGCAAATTAGCTTAATAACACGTCAAGGTATTCAAAGTGCGGAAATCAAGTTACACCCGGAACAATTAGGATCGTTACACATTAAGCTTGATCTGCTCGATGATAAAATCAATATGCATATGATAGTTGCCCATTCGGCAGTTAAAGGTGTTTTGGAATCTACATTGCCTTATCTTAGAGTTTCCCTTGAAGAGCAAGGCATGAGTTTAGCACAAACCAATATTAGTGATTTTTCAACGATGCATCATTCAGAGCAATCCTCTGGATATAAATCAAGTAAAAATCATCAATTCACTGCTGCTAATTCAGATACCATTGATGAATCTGTTGAGCAAGTGGAGGCTGACAAGCCATTATCACACTTAGGATTAAGTATATTTGCTTAAGTGAAGGCGTTAGCTTCGGTTTAGCCGTTGTTTCAATGTTAAAAACGTCGAATAGGTGATATTTTTATTGTCTATTCTTCAAATCAATTTTTGGCGCATGATTTATTATTTTTGTAATTTTTACCATTTAGTTGGTCAAAAAATAATTTTAAATTTTTACTGAGATAATAATTAATATGCAAACTACCAAGAAAAAAGTAAGTATTTTAAACATAATACTTATTATCATTACGTTATTAGCATCAGGCACTGCAGTTTATTTATGGTTACAAAATCATTCAAGTAACAAGCCTCAAGTTGAGCAAGAAACGCCAATTGTATCTCCGGTATTTTTAACTTTAAAACCTTTTACCCTTTCGTTACCGGTTGCCGAAGATAATAGTGATGCGACTAAAATTTTGTATGTTGGTATGGTGTTACGCGTTGCTGATGAGCAACAAAAAACAGTTTTGTTAGAATATTTACCAGAAGTGAGAAGTGATGTTTTACTTTTGGCATCAAAGCAGTATGTTAATAATCTTAAAAAAGAGAACGGTAAAACTGATTTACAAGAAAAGATTAAGTCGACGTTAACTCGTCAATATGACGCAAAACATTCTGTAAAAATTGATGAAGTGCTATTTACTGATTTTATACTTCGGTAAGTATTATGTCTGATAAGCAAGAATCAACAGTTGACATTAATCTAACTCCAGATGCTGAGTTTACTCATAACCCAGCAGAGGCTCAATCCGATATTTTGATTGATTCTCAGCAATCTGTTGGTAAAAAGGTTGAAGTCAAACCCTATGATTTATCGGTAAAACATAGTTTTATTCCTGAGCGATTAACCGCTTTAGAAATTATTAATGAACGTTTTTCGCGCCAGTTTCGCATTGGCTTATTTAATTTACTTCGCCGTAACACCGATGTTATTGCTTGCCCGATTGAGCCCAAAACATTTAAAGAGTTTTCGGCAATTTCAGCAACAAATCATCTAAATTTAGTCCATCTTAATCCACTAAGGGGGACGAGTTTATTTTCATTTTCCCCAGAACTGGTGTTTATTGTTGTCGATACTTTATTTGGCGGTGATGGTCACCTCTCTAAAGTTGAAACAGAAGGGCGAGAATTTACTCATACTGAACAACAAATTATAAAACGAGTATTAGAGCTCGCTTTAACTATCTATCAAAATGCTTGGGCAGATATATATTCAATCGAAACTGAATATATTCGTTCTGAAATCCAAAGTAAATTTACCAATATTACCAGCTCGCCGGATGATGTTGTATTAACAACCACATTCAAAGTCGAAATCGGTAATTGTAAAGCTACATTTTGCATCTGTATTCCTTATGCAATGGTTGAACCCATCAAAGAATTACTAATAAAACCGCCAGTGGAACAACAAACGTATCAGGATGATAATGTTTGGATGAGTTCGTTAACCAGTGGGATTAAACAATCAACCGTTGAATTAGTGGCTAACTTTACTCATATCCATACCACAGTCAATAAACTTTTAGCCTTAAAAGTGAATGATATTTTAGTAATTGAAAAGCCTACACATCTTGATGTCACTGTTGGCGGGGTGCCAGTGCTAAAAGGTCACTATGGTAAAGTGAATAAACAATATGCAATTCAAGTCGAACAGGTAATTAATCCTGTTTTAGAACAACTGAATGAAGGAGCACTTAATGACTGATAGCAAATCAACTCATGATGAGGATCAAACGTCCGCTATGGCTGATGAATCAGTGAGTAAACAAACTATTTTTGAAACACTTTCACCACAACAAACCGAAATCAAAAAGCAAGATATCAATTTGATTTTAGATATTCCTGTGAATTTAAGTGTTGAATTGGGCCGAACCAAAATGGCGATTAAAGATCTTTTAAATTTAACGCAAGGCTCAGTTATTGCATTAGATGGTTTAGCCGGTGAACCTTTAGATATATTAATTAATGGTTATTTAATTGCACAAGGTGAAATTGTGGTGGTGGGTGATAATTATGGTGTGCGAATTACTGATATTATTACACCTTCTGAACGTGTACGTAGATTGAGTCGTTAATGTCTAGCAACAATCAACATACATCTCAAGCAATATCCACAAGTGAGCATATCGTGCCTTCTTCATCAGAAATGAACCTGTATACACAAATTGCAACATCGATGGGTCTATCCTTTGTTTTAGTTATTAGCGTTATTTTGTTATTAGGTTGGATGGTCAAGCGGCTGAGTTGGAAAAAAAAGACAAAGCAGTTAATTGAGGTTAAATCTACCTATAACTTAAGTCCAAAAGAACGCATTATTTTAGTACATGTTGATCACCAATTATTGGTTGTCGGGGTGAGCGCACAACAAATGACGTTATTACATACGATAGATGAACAACGTACTGAAATGTTATTATCCCAATCTACCGCAAGCAAAGAATCAAGTAAAAATAATTTATTTCATCAACTATTACTGTCTACATTAAGTTCGAAAAGGAGTAATAACGAGTGAAGTTAAAAATCGTTTTTTTACTTAGCTTATTATTATTCAGTCAATTATGTCAGGCTGACGTTTCGCCGTTTTCTTTAATTGCCGAACCCACAGCGCAAGGTGGGCAAAGTTGGTCATTGCCGGTTGAAACACTAGTATTTATTACACTATTGACCTTCATTCCCGCTATTTTGCTGTTAATGACCAGTTTTACGCGGATTATTATTGTATTAGGTTTGTTACGTAATGCACTTGGCACCCAGTCAGCACCACCTAATCAAGTTATATTAGGTATTGCCTTGTTTATGACATTTTTTATTATGTCACCGGTATTTGATAAAATTTATCAAGATGCTTATTTACCTTACTCTCAAAACCAAATTACCCTGCATCAGGGCTTATCTACAGCCAGTCAACCATTACGAGAGTTTATGTTAACTCAAACCCGTGAAGATGATTTAGCGTTATTTGTAAACATGTCTCATTCAGGTGATATTGCAACGCGTGATGAAATTCCTTTAAAAATATTGGTGCCCGCGTTTGTGGTGAGTGAACTTAAAACTGCTTTTCAAATCGGTTTTACGCTTTTTATTCCCTTTTTAGTGATTGATTTAGTGGTAGCAAGCACACTCATGGCGCTCGGTATGATGATGGTTCCACCAGCAACGGTATCTTTACCCTTTAAAATCATGCTGTTTGTGTTAGCCGATGGGTGGCACTTATTATTAGGATCGTTGGCGCAAAGTTTTTTTAGTTGAGGAGTGTTATGTCATCTGAATATATCAGTACATTAGCGATGCAAGCGATAAAAGTGGCAGGCTTGCTTGCTGGTCCTTTACTCCTTGCTGCACTCATTACTGGGTTGATTATTAGTTTGTTACAAGCGGCAACTCAAATTAATGAAATGACATTGTCTTTTATCCCAAAGATTTTGGCAGTAGTTTTAGTACTCATTATTTTAGGTCCATCAATGTTATCAACAATGATTGATTATATTCGAATCGTTATTACCGATATTCCAAACTTAACGCGTTAGGCTTAATGGATTTTAATATTCAGCAATTACTTAATATTGATTTGTTTACTTGGATAAAACAGTGTTTTTTTCCATTTGTACGCATTTTAGCATTGATTATGGTTGCGCCCATTACCGGTGAAAAAGAGGTCCCTAAGCGACTTAAGATTGGTTTAGCTTTATTTATTACTATACTTTTACCCTTGCCTGAGGTTGATAATACCTTAGGGATCTACACTTTTATCGGGGTTGCTATTATTTTGCAACAAATTGTCATCGGTGTCATGATAGGATTCACTATGCAGTTAGCATTTATGGCAGTCAGGTTTTCGGGTGAATTAATTGGTATGCAAATGGGACTTGGTATGGCGACTTTTTTTGATCCAATTGGTGGCCCTGCAACCTCGGTATTATCGCGCTTAATTAATATAATTGCACTGTTAATGTTTCTAAGTTTAAATGGTCATTTGTGGTTGTTATATGGCTTGGCTAATAGCTTTGATATCATTCCAATTAGCTTTACCCCTTTAAAACAAAATGGCTATTTAGTTTTAATTGAAGTTAGCGCATCATTATTTGTTAATGGTCTTATGTTAGCCCTTCCGTTAATGACATTGTTGTTGATAATTAACGTCGCGCTTGGTTTATTAAACAGAATGACACCACAATTATCCATTTTTGTGGTCGGCTATCCGGTGACCTTATTATTGGGACTGACCATGTTAACTTACCTGATTTCAACATTGCCTGTTTTTGCCGAATCTATTTTTGAACAAATGTTTGAACATATTTCAACCATGCTTTTGGATTTAAGTGATAGTAATTAAATCTAAAATTGATAGGGTTATATGCTAACTTAATAAATAGTACAGTGATAAGCCAAGTTAGGCACTTTGTTGTACATAGTGTTAATGGTGGAGTCGGTTATGATGGCTATGAAAACAAAATAGGAAAAATTAATTATATTGCTTGTAAGCAATAGCTATATTTACATATAAATCACTCCAGCTATAATTTTTTAGATAAAAAGAGTTATCAAGGATAAATAATTAAGGGATGATGTGATTATCGTCCCTTATATAATATTTATTTTTAATTTAAATTTTGTTTAGCTAGACTATTAATTTTCATGCCAACCTAGATAATCAAGCATGATATTCATTAATGGTTTTTTCTATGGGGCTGATGTAAAGCCTAACAACAATGCTATTATCACTTTTTTCAGCATCTTTATTTTCGTTAATGTGTTGCAATCAATTAAATTTATCATCAATTTACAAGCTGGGGTATTAACCTAATAGTTAATAATGGTAATTTTTCAGCATGATAAGCATATAGATGATCGCAAAGGTGATTGTTGTTAACGCGAACATGCGAAAGGTATTTTAATTTTATAAAAAGTTTTAATAACAAAATAGGGGTAAGTATTTTACCTATTGAAGTGTTTGTAATACTGATAAGATCAGTATTACAAACATTTATTGACTAAGCTTTTTTGACAAAGCAGGCTTTTAGCATAATTTTCATACCATCAATTTTACAATCGATTTCATGATCGCCTTCAACTAAACGAATGCCTTTTGCTTTAGCCCCTTTTTTCAGCACAGTTGATGATCCTTTTAATTTAAGATCTTTAATTAAAATAATATCATCGCCATCAGCCAGTAAATTTCCATTACTATCTTTTACCTGAAGGGCGTCAGATGCTTCAGTCGCTTGGTTTGGGTCCCACTCATAAGCACATTCAGGACAAACATAAAAAGTACCATCATGATAGGTATGTTCTGAATGGCATTTAGGGCAGTTAGGTATAGATTCCATAATATATGATTAATCCAAATTGAATAAAATAGGGCCTACTATAGCAAAAAAACGTTATTAAGTCATGATAATGATGTTTTGAACGTCATCTAATATGAGGTCAATTCATGCAAAAATTCATGATTGTCGTCAATTCAATGATAAGGGTAGAGATTATTTATTATTCAATCCAAAATAGTGATAAGTTTATGCTTTGTGATATTCAATATCATTACTTGCAAATAGTGACTCAACGATTCTTCGGTAATGGGTCTTATTTGTATCATTAAACTTCTAAGTGCATTATCACTTAAATCAGCTTTTGTAATTTGTTATATGGCAATATCTTAGATCTATCTTGCTGTTATGCTAAAAAATCGGTTATATTAAAACCATATTGAATATTTTTTAATTGGTTATAGTTATGCTTAAAAACATCGTAATAAAATTATCGTCCTTAATCTTAACGTTCATCGCTATATTCTTTCATCCTTTAGCAACTGCCGATCAAATCCCACAACCAGAATCACCAAATGTCACTATTGGTATTCAACCTTGGCTTGGTTATGGACAATGGTATATTGCTAAAGAAAAAGGTTTTTTTAACGAAAATGGTTTAACCAATGTATCGATGATCAATTTTATTGAAGATAAAGATATTAATGCGGCTTTAGCCAGCGGACAAATTGATGGTGCGAATGTGGCAACCCATACCGCTATGAGTATGGTAGCTGCAGGCATTCCAGTTAAAATTATTTTATTACTTGATACCAGTAAAACTTCAGATGCTATTTTAGTTGAGCCAAGCATCAAAACATTAGCAGATTTAAAAGGTAAGTCTATAGCTTATGAAGAAGGTACCACCAGCGATATCTTATTACGTAATGCGTTAGACAAAGCCAACATAGCATGGGATCAAATTAGCCCCGTACCCATGCCAGCAGCTTCAGCAGGCTCTGCATTAATCACTAAACGCGTCAATGTCGCTGTAACTTATGAGCCATATATTACTGTAAGTAAAGCAAATGATGCTTCTATTCAAGTATTATATGATGGCACGCAAGTTCCGGGTTTGATTAGTGATGCCTTTGTTGTTCGTAACGAAGTAATTGAAAAAAATCCAGGCAAAGTTTATGCACTCGTTAAGAGTTGGAATGATGCTGTACGTTATTATCATCAACATAAACAAGATGGACGAGCAATTATTGCAAAAGGTATTGGTGAGTCACCGAAAGAAATTACCACTGCTTTTGATGGCGTCGAATATCTATCTATTGCTGATAATAATCAGCAATTCAATGGTGCATTTAAACAAAATACATTTGCACAAATATTAAAAGCGGCTACCTCAGCAGGTATGATTATGCAACCAATAAGCTATGAAAATGTTATTGATAGTCGATTTGTTGATAATTTATCTCACTAGGTATCAAAGTGAGTATTTAAATTGTTAGTATTTATTAAGTATGAGTAGTTGAGTTGCAATAATGGTATCTAAAAAGTCCTTACAAGGCAAACACACGTCACAGCGTATATTTACAATAGGTAGGCAGCTCTCGCGCCGTAGTATGTTAACAATTTCAATAGTGACATTTGGCTTACTTTTGGTGCTATGGTGGGGGGTGACAACTTACGGTTTAGTCCAACCTATATTTATTCCTTCCCCACCATCGGTTTGGCAGCGGCTGGTTGTTTTATGGGATAATGGTACATTAATTTCTGATATTCAAGTCAGTGTTTATCGAATTCTTACCGCTTTTATTATTTCGTCAATTATGTCAATTATCATTGGTGTGTTAGCTGGCTGTTTTGCTGTTGGTAAAGCCATTATTGAGCCATTAGTTGATTTTATTCGATATATGCCTGTTGTAGCGTTTGTACCATTAACCATTTTATGGTTCGGTACTGGCGATCAGCAAAAATTTATCATTATTTGGATTGGTACTTTTTTTCAACAAGTTTTAATGGTGATTGATGCGACTAAACGTGTGCCTGCCGATTTTATTGGTTTAGGGCGAACGTTAGGTATGAGTGAAAGTAAAATTCTTTTCAAGATTGTTATTCCATCGGCTTTGCCAGCTATTTGGGATACCTTACGTATTAGTCTTGGATGGGCATGGACTTGGTTAGTTGTTGCTGAATTAGTGGCGGCAACATCGGGTTTGGGCTATCGAATTCTACTTTCACAGCGTTATTTTCAAACGGATACTATCATTGGTTATATTTTAATTTTAGGTTTATTGGGATTAATAACAGATCAGTTAATGCGCCTATTTGAAAAAATACTATTCCGCTATAATGTGAGGTCAAAATAATGGCGAGCTTAACTATCAAACATCTGAATAAAAGTTTTTGTTTAGGTAAGCATCAGCGCAATGTATTAAGTGATATAAATTTATCGGTTAATGATAATGAATTTGTTTCAATTGTTGGCGCTTCAGGTTGTGGTAAAAGCACGCTATTATCGATTATCGCAGGTTTAGAATCTTATGATAGTGGTGAAGTTTTTGTGGATGATAAACCCATTTATACCCCAGGGCTTGATCGTGGTGTGGTTTTTCAATCTTACACTTTATTACCTTGGCTTACTGTCCAGCAGAATGTTGAATTTGCGCTTTCAGCTGCCGGTTACTCTGGCCACGAAAGCCGTGATATTGCCAAAGAACACCTTGAGTTAGTCAATTTATCTAAGTTTGCTAAGGTTTATCCTAATCAATTATCAGGTGGTATGAAACAACGTGTTGCGTTGGCGAGAGCGATTTCATATCGTCCTAAGATTTTATTAATGGATGAACCATTTGGTGCACTAGATGCAATTACTCGTCATCAAATGCAAACATTATTGACTAAAATATGGGAACAACATCGACTCACTGTAATCTTTATTACTCATGATGTTGAAGAGGCAATTTATCTTTCTGATAGAATTGTATTATTGTCAGTGAAACAAAAAGGGATTAAAGCAATTTTTCCTGTTAATCAAATGCGGCCAAGAAATAAATCTACCTTAAATACGGACGATTTTTTAAATCTGAATCAACAAATCCTTGATGCCATCAATCAAGATATTGAATAAAACATTATTATTACAGTCACAATAAGACAATCAAAAAAAAATTGTTAACCGATATTGTATTGTAGATGTCAATTTGCTTTCTTTTTCATTGGATAAAAAAACAGGTGCACATTGTGCACCTGCTTCTGAGCTAATTAAGAGCACTCATCGTGCTCTTGTTATTATCTAAAATTATTTAATAACTTTAGCAACAACACCCGCACCAACAGTACGGCCACCTTCACGAATCGCAAAACGTAAACCTTCTGCCATCGCAATTGGGTGAATTAATGATACTGTCATTTTGATATTATCGCCTG
>NZ_JAFNOQ010000012.1:0-94294 GCF_026536145.1 Gilliamella sp. B3464
CATTAAAATGGCTTTTTAAAGCTTGTGGTGCAATTGATGTTGTTTCAACCGATGATGTTTAGTTTATGTGTTTTTTCCCAGTTCTACGATCCCTGTTGCAGAACTGAGCTAATTAATTACTAACTATGCGATCTACTTCGCAAGTGTTACTATCAATTTGCCTTACTCAATCTGAACGATAACATAGCAGTCCACATAAAAGCCGAATTGCGCCAGCCACCTGCTTTTAATGGTCAGTTGTGGTCTTGGGTTGAATTGCACACCGTTAGGGTTGTAGCCGACCGTTAATCTGCGCAGTTATTTATTGTGTTGTGTAGCTTCTCTTGTTTAGCTAGCTCGGTAATTAACCAATCAACTGCTTAGCCTGATGCTTTAAAATCATCGCGTCTAAAATCTCTTTTATTGACTTCTGCTCGTCAGCAGTCATCTGCTTGACCGTCTCAAACTTAAACTCATCTTGTGGCTTTAGTTCCTCGCTTTTTCAACTATCCACTAATCAAAATCATAGCGAAAATAAAGCGGATTATAAAGTCAGCAGCAGCAGTGTTGGCGTCAGCACCATTGGCATGCCAATGGTGCCAGCCGGTTATAATAAAAAAGACAATGAACAATCGATAACGCATTCAGCAATAGATAATAGTGAGTTAATTATTCATGATAGAAAGAATCAAATTTTGGAAGTGAATTAATATGTTAGATTTAAAGATAGTCGTTCATAAGTATTTGAAGTAAAGTACATGGTATTTTTCACCAAATTCTCAACAAGTTGAGATAAATATGCGTTATGTCATATTAATAAAAAAACAGTTATTGAATTGATTAATTGTAATATATAGTCCGCCTCCAACAAAAAGCACTACTTAAGACTACATCAACGTTTTTTTATGTATATTTTATCGCATGTTAATTATTAAATCAGGTAAGAATTAACACTGATCGAATGTAAACATACAAAACAAAAATACAAATAAAAATTTTTTAATCGAAAATATACATGCATCAATTAAGCTCAAATGTGGCAAACAAATCTCGACATTCAATACTTTTACAACCATAATGAAAACGCATCAAAAAAACACATAGACACATTTTACATAGCTTATTGAAAAATAACAAAAATAATAATACCTAATAGGAATAATAATGATGAAAGTTTTTAAATTGTTTATAGTAACCTGTAGTATGTTAAGCCTAATTTCTTGTGCTAATAGAGAGTCACTACCTAGAACAACAATTGTAAATACCGATACAATAACGTTAAATAATGGCACAACAGTTGATATTTTAACTGAAAACGCGATTAATGGTGACGTTGTAGACGATACAAATAATTATTTAAATATTGTCTCTCGTGCAGATACAGCAAAAGTTGTCGGATTAAAGGTTCTTGAATTTGCCACACTATTCCTTGATGGGACTGGTAGCGGTAGTATTGATGGTTTTTCAAAAGAGGATTTAAAAGGCAGTTATATCAATTCGGTTCCAAATAAAACTATGGATTATTTAACCCCACAGTTATATACAATAATTAAAAAATTCGATGCTAATAACCAAAAAGACAATGTTATAACCATACAACCTTATAAATTTAAATTAATTTATGATGGATTAACCGATAATAAATATAATTTTATTTATAACACCACTATACGTACTAACGGGTTTCGTTTTGATTGTTCTGAGCAAAACGATCTGACACCAGAAGAGAGAACTAAGCCCTTTAATGAATGGGAGATCAATAATTATCAATTAGTACAAGATACTGCCAGTAAAGCAATTAATGCCTGTATAAACCGATTAAAATCAGAGCAAAATATGACTAATTTTGAAAATGCGCTAAAATAGAGAATTAATTAAGTTAATTTTTTATAACATCCTGACCAGGTAAAAAATAGTTAATATCTGGTCATTAATTTATTAAATCAGCTTAGTTAGTTGCTACTATTTTATAGTGTCACCGTGACTGACTAGTTTAATTCCTTATTATCTTCAATATTAATTAGTCACTGTTAACTTTATAATACCCAAAACTAAACCTGTGCTGTTCTTTTAGCTAAAATTAGCTTTCTATTCGCATTAGATGATAATTTATTGCATAATACACCACGTATTGAATACATAACATAAGTTAGGAATTATTATGGAACTTCTGTGCCCTGCTGGATCTTTACCTTCACTAAAAGTGGCAATTGATAATGGCGCTGATGCTGTTTATATCGGTTTGAAAGATGACACTAATGCTCGTCATTTTGCCGGTTTAAACTTTAATGAGAAACGATTATTAGAAGCTTCAGACTATGTGCATAAGCGTGGTAAAAAATTGCATATTGCGATTAATACTTTCGCTCACCCTGAAAACTTTGAGCGCTGGCAACATGCGGTAGATACCGCAGCTAATATCGGCGCTGACGCATTAATTATTGCAGATCTGGCCATGCTTGATTACGCAGCAGAGAAGTATCCAAATCTTGAACGTCATGTGTCGGTGCAAGCGTCGTCAACCAATGAAGAATCAATTAAGTTTTATTATAATAATTTTCACGTACATCGTATTGTTTTACCCCGCGTTTTATCTATGCATCAAGTAAAACAACTTTCACAAGTTTCACCGGTTCCTTTAGAGGTGTTTGCTTTTGGTAGTTTATGTATTATGGCTGAAGGTCGCTGTTATTTATCGTCTTATTTAACTGGCGAATCACCTAATACCGTTGGCGCCTGTTCACCCGCAAAATTTGTACGTTGGGAGGAGACCGAAAAAGGTCTTGAGTCCCGTTTAAATAATGTGTTAATTGACTGCCATAAAAAAGGTGAAAACGCCGGCTATCCAACCCTTTGCAAAGGGCGTTATTTTGTTGGTAATGAACTTTATCACCCGATTGAAGAACCGACGAGCTTAAACACTATCGAATTATTACCCGAACTGTTTGCAGCCAATATTGCATCAGTTAAAATTGAAGGGCGACAGCGTAGTCCGGCTTATGTTGAACAAGTAACAAAAGTCTGGCGCCAAGCGATAGATCGCTATAAAGCAAATCCTCAAACATTTCAGGCAGAAAAAAGTTGGATGGATACACTTGGTTCGGTTTCTGAGGGAACGCAGACAACATTAGGTGCATACCATCGCAAATGGCAATAATGTGATATTGGTCGACTTAAAACACCACAATAAAACATTTAAAAAAGATTTAATCTTTTTTAAATCGCTTCTTTTTTAAAGAAATGATGTCGATTAACAATTATTATTAATCATTTTTAACAATAAAATATCAATATAGTGAGCAAAACTATGAAATACGCATTAGGTCCAGTGCTTTATTATTGGCCTAAAATCGAAACTGAAGCTTTTTATCACGCAGCTAAAGATAGTGAGGCTGATATTATTTATATGGGTGAGACCGTATGCACTAAGCGTCGTGAAATGAAAGTGGCTAATTGGTTAGAATTAGCAAAGCAGATCGCAAAATCAGGTAAGCAAGTTGTCTTGTCAACACTTGCACTACTCGAAGCCCCTTCAGAACTTAATGATTTACGACAATTAGTTAATAATGGCGACTTTTTAGTTGAGGCGAATGACTTAGCTGCAATTAATATAGCGCAAGAACATAAATTACCCTTTGTAGCAGGCCCTGCGATTAATTGCTATAACGCTTTAACCTTAAAATTATTACAAAAACAAGGTATGATACGTTGGTGTATGCCGGTTGAACTGTCACGTGATTGGTTAACTAATGTGCTTAATCAATTTGATGGTTTACATATTGAACGAAAGTTTGAAGTTGAAGTGTTTAGTTACGGCTATCTACCTTTAGCGTATTCAGCGCGTTGTTTTACTGCAAGATCAGAAGATAAGCCTAAAGATAAATGTGAAACTTGTTGTATCAAATATCCGGTTGGTCGAGAAGTATTTTCTCAAGAACAACAAAAGGTCTTTGTACTAAATGGCATTCAAACACAAAGTGGTTATTGTTACAATTTAGGAAATAATCTTAAAGACATGAAAGGACTTGTCGATATCGTTAGAATTTCGCCACTTGGGCTAGCAACACTCGACATTGTTAAGCAATTTAAAGCAAATGAAGATGGATCACATCCATTAAACATTGAACATAAACGAGATTGTAATGGTTACTGGAATGGTATCGCCGGACTTGAACTCAGCCAATAAACATTTTTCGCCTAAACAATTTAGAGCGGATTTTCCAGCATTAACTAGCGAAAGTGTTTACCTAGACTCAGCAGCAACCGCACTCAAGCCTAAAGCGATGATTGATGCAACGGTGCAATATTATACCCATAATACGGCAACTGCTGAGCGTAGTTTACATCACGATGCGGTAAAAGTGACAGAAGCAATTAAGCAGGCCAGACAAAATGTTGCTGATTTAATTGCAATCAAAAACAGTAGTGAAATTATTTGGACCAAAGGGGCGACTGAATCAATTAACTTAATTGCACAAAGCTATGCTCGCCCTTTATTGAAGCCGGATGACGAAATTATTGTCAGTGAATTAGAGCATCATAGCAATTTATTACCTTGGCTAATTGTTGCGCAGCAAACCGGGGCCAAAATTATAAAATGGTCGTCCAATGTTGATGAACTGACATCACTACTTTCATCGCGAACTAAAATTGTAGCTATCACGCAAATGTCGAATGTCACTGGATTTTGCCCTGATTTATTCGCTATTAGTCAGTTAGTACATCAATATAACGCTATTTTAGTGGTTGATGGTGCCCAAGGTATTGTTCACCAACCGATCAATGTAGAAGCACTTAACATTGATTTTTATGCTTTTTCTGCCCATAAATTATATGGTCCAACAGGTCTAGGTATTTTATATGGTAAAAAAGCATTACTTGAACAAATGGCGGTTTGGCAAGGTGGGGGCAAAATGTTAAAAAAGGCATCATTAACAGAATTTGTTGTGGCAGATCTACCTTATAAGTTCGAAGCAGGTACCCCTAATATTGCTGGAATTATAGGATTTGATGCCACACTGCAATGGCTTAAAAATTGGTCATTGGCTCAACTTGAGCAATATACAGATCAATTATCTCAGTATGCTAAAACACAGTTAACACAATTAGCTAATATCAAGTTTTACAGCGTTGATAATAGCCCCATTATTAGTTTTAATATTAATCAAATTCACCACAATGATATCGCGATTTTATTAAGTGAGCAGCAAATTGCTATTCGAACTGGCGAGATTTGTGCCCAGCCTTTAATGAGCAAATTAGGTTGCCAAGGTGTGATCCGTATATCGCTCATGCCATATAATAACCAGGAAGATATCGATAAATTCATTACAGCATTAAAAAATGCGATGGAGGTATTGAGTTAACTATAGCCTAAAACATAGGCATTAGCTTAATCTATTTGATAATTAATCAGCGATAAAAGGGTTTAATTATGCTATCACCGCAAACGTTAACTGAATTATTTTTAGCACAACAAAATTGGCAAGATCGTTATCGTCAGTTAATTATACTGTCCAAACAGTTACCTGATTTTCCAGACGAACTCAAAACCGAGCAAAACCTAGTACAAGGTTGTGAAAATCGAGTATGGTTAACTTGGCAAAAACAACCAGATGGTACATTTATTTTTCAAGGCGAAAGTGAAGGTAGGATTGTAAAAGGGTTATTGGCTATATTGATTATATTGGCAAACAATAAAACAGCCCAGCAAATTAGTAATATTGATTTTCTAGCTGTTTTAAATAAGCTCAAAATTACTGATGAATTAAGCCCTTCACGTTTACACGGATTAAGCCAATTAATTACTCGGATTCAATCTATAGGTTAATTGCAATTAAAATGGGGAGTCAGTTCCCCATTTAATCATCAGATAAATTAATTTTCTGGAGAGGTAAAAAGCGTAATTACCTTTTTAACGCCATCAACTTTACTTGCGACATCAGCAACAGATTTGCCTTCTTGCTCAGTAACAATACCGATTAAAAAAACTTCTCCGTTTTCGGTCACAACTTTTATTTTACGTGCTTTTGTTTCAGCGTTAAAAACTAATTGAGATTTTACTTTGGTAGTGATCCACGCATCATTGGTCATGGTACCTGCATCAACAGGCTCACCAACACGAATTTGATTATAAACTTTTTTTATCCCTTCAACTTCATGGGCTAAGCTATCCGCTTTTTCTATTTGTTCATTTGTTGCCTGACCAGTTAAAAGAATATTGCCATCATAAGCAGTTGTTGCAATATGGGATCCAATAAATGTGGATGCGTTATCTTTTAACTTCATGCCCATACGTGAATTGAGTGTAGTGTCATCAACTTGTGTTCCTGCTGTTCGTGGATCTGAAGCCACTTTAGCAGTAGCGCCCGCCCCTGCGCCAATTACGGCAGCAACACAACCTTGCAACATAAACACACCAAATATGAATATTGCAAATAAAGCAATTTTTTTCATGGTGACTCCTTTTTATTTATTGCTTCTTAGTAATCAAATAGTGATTACTTTGCTTTTATTATGCCTTGTTGACATTGATTTGCAAAATATAATTACCGTAACTGCAACAAGTCTAAGATTCATTTCACTCAATCAAAGGGATTTTTAAAATGTATCTAATCCCATTAATTTAAATAACAATTTCGTTTTTAAGCTTAAATCTGCTATCTTTTTATATTAAATAATATAAGTAATGATATAAATAAAAAATATGAATCAAGATATTATCGATTGGCTATATGGATTGTCAGCACCGATGGTTGTATTACATAAAGATAAGGGTGCCAGTTATACTTCACCATTTTTTTATCCTCAACAAGATTTTGTTGATATGAGCGAAAGTTGGGGGATTGATTCTCGAGAAACTTTACTAAATTGCGTGTTTGATATGGTCGATGATGGGCATGCTTCAACACTGTCTCACTATTATTTTATCTATTCACGATATGCAGAATTTGACTGGTGTAAGTATTATAACGAGCAAACTGACTACCAAAAAGTGTTGCTTGATTTTGTTAAACAAACCTTTCCTATATGTGGTGTAGCTAGCATCCGAAGTTGGGATTATGCACGGATGGCCTATATTTTACGTAATGGTATCACAAACAAATATATCACCGAACAAGAAGCATTATGGATTTTATTCAGAATTGGTATTCGTGCCCAATATTATTATAGCTCTTGGCAACATTATTTCACCAGTTGGTTTATTGGCTATCAGTATTGGATATCACTAAATAATAAAGAAAACTTAGAATTACTACGTTGCGAATTATCCAGAGCTTCAAACGCACATACCATGACCAATTTATATTCAGACTTACAAGCACCATTTAACCGCTTACCTTGGTTTATTGATTTGGATGATCAACAAAAACCTGAATCATTAATGGAGTATCAATGGTCATGAATGAAGATATTTGGCATTTATTAGGAATTGTTCCAACAAAAGATATCGCAGTTATTCGTCAAGCATATCGAACTAAGTTACCTGATTATCATCCTGAAAGGGATCCTGAGGGGTTTAAAGCGTTACGCCAAGCCTATGACAATGCAATACTGTATGCACAATCCACCGAAACAGTAATTGATCAACCACAAGCAGAATCTGAAGTAAAACCAAACGATCCTTTAAGTGACGAACAAATTCAAGCAAATGAAATTTGTGCTGCTTATCAAGCGCTATTACACGATCCTAACCGTTGTTACAAAATTGATGAGTGGCAAAAATTTATTGGTTCGTTTTATGATTATCCAATGGCGGTAATAGATATCGCCAAATGGCAATTGCTAGAAATAAGTTATGAAACTACCAATATATCACAATCATGTGTTAACTTATTAGCCGAAAATTTGCGTTGGCGACAACAACTCATCAGCCAATATCCCGATCAATATGAACACTACAACAATTTTTTAAAATATCTTGAGGGTGGGGATTTTTTTGATTACACCGCCTTACCCACAACGAATAAGCCAATACAAAATGTCACAATTGAGTATGTGTATAATGCCAAATGGATATATTGGGAGCAACGTTCGGCGGACCTTTACGCCTATTTACAACAAGATACTGTTATTTATTTGCCTGATGATAAAACATTGATGCTTGCTTTAAGCTACTGGCATTGTGTGGCTGAATTAGAAAATCAAGCAATTTTAGACTATGCGCTATCAGCAATAACACAACCAGATCAAGCTGAATATTTAATTATTGAATGGAAATATATCGCGGCAAATCAATATACTTTACTCAATAATAAACAGCAGGCTTTACAAGCTTGGATTGATCTTTACCATTCAGGGCATTATGTAGAAAAAGCAGAAAGTTGGATTGCGGGTTGGTGTGCATATTATGCTAGTAATTACCTGCCATTATTATTTGTTGCGCTTAATGACTCTTACTGCCTTGAAGTAGATAAAACTGACAATTATCTATTTACCATTCCACAATTTACACCAACCACCATCGCTCGATTAGCCAAAATTGATCCGAGCGAATATAGCACGGAGATTGCAGATTTTATTAATTGGGCTTTAAGTACAAACTGGAATTACCGACAAATCTTATCAATGTTATTACTTGATGATGGTAGCAATCGCTTATTGCGTTTATATCGTCATGCCATCATGTTACGGCACGGTAACGAAACAATGTTACAACAAATTTTAGATGAACAGAGCGATGATCCATTTGAACAATTTATTCTGACTAATTTAAAGCGACAAGCTAAACAACATTTAGCATGGCTATCAAGACTTACGCCAGTGAAAGAGTTCAAAGCTTGGCTATATGATAATAATGAAAACTTACCTATTCCCGCTAGATTTGATCCAGATGAAAATGGCGATCAGTTTTTATATAGCCGGTTGTTCCTTGATAGGTTTGATCATTTACCTGACATCGCAATATTACATCTTTATAAAAATCTAAACTACACCCATATGGAGATGTATGACTGGGTTGTATATTTTAAATTTCAAAATGTTTATCAATTACCCTCACCACCCAATGACAACACAATATTTTACAACAAAAATAACTATTGGCAGTGGTATCGTGAATGTATCTTGGCGCTAGCCATTGTTAACTCGCCTTTTAAAACCGCTCAATACCTGCAACAACACAGTAATACCTTTAATTTATCGAATAATAATGCACTTAAACCCATTATAGAAATTTTTAAAAATCCTAAATGGCAAACAAGCGATGAATTATACAGTTTGATTAATAATGATAATAAATTGATTAATAGTATGTTAATCAGTTATCCCGATTCGATAGAGTCTTTTATTGATGAGCCAAACAACGTTGATTTTAATGATATTGAGCAAAAATTAGCACACTCATGGCATGCAAAATTAAAAAATGGCAATCGAATTTATTTAATGTTTTTATATAAGATTGTCTTAAATAAACCTTCGCAAACTAAACAGCTAGATCAAATACTAAAAAACTTTGCTGGTGATGATAAAGCATTAATCAAAGTAGCAACTAATTTGCAGAAAAGCGGGGATTTACCTTATTTGAATAACTTCAAACAAAACGCCAGCCATCACCAACCAGCACAATTGATACAGTCAATGATTGCACTTTTATCTCAAAAATATGGTATATGCTCAGAAACTGAACTTGAAAAATTAGAAGAGTTAAAAGATAACACGGATAATGATTTGATACTGCGACTTTGTGCCACACTGCTTTTAGCCCAAAATAACCAAAAACAAGCGTATTTAAACTCGTTATCGCTGCCTAAAAATGAATGGACGCAATTTTGGCGTTGGAATGGCCGTACTGACCTATCTGGATTTGCGAAACAGTTATTTGTTAGTTTGATTATCATTGCTTACGGTAAGACATTTATGGATATATATAATCAGACGCCAAATATATTTTCTGTACTCTTGACGATATCTTATATTTTTGCCGGAATAAATATCGTGTTTGCCATAAAACGACGTCTGAATGATAGCTATCAAGGACAAAAATACTTTTTTAGTATAAACACATTTTTGTTAATCTTTTTACTGTATCCTTGTTATCAGCCTAGTTTTACACAGCTCAATCGTTTTGGTCCGCCTTTAGAATAAAGCAAAAGTCGTTAGCCAAACTTCCCCCTTTTTTAAATCAACTAAATAAAAAGGGGGGAATTAAACGTTTATCAAATCATGCAGCTAAGCAATTACCGACCTAAATCGTTTAATTGTGACTCAATTTCACTGCGCATCTGATTTATTTCATCTAAATTTTGTTGATTTAATACCGTTAAAAAATCTTCAATATAAGATCCAATCAACAGTCGTTCATCGCCTAGTGATTGCGCCCATGCACGCTCTAATCTTGCCAATAAAGTACGATTTGGCATTTCATCACGTGGGTGTATTTTTAACGCTTTTAACCGCTCATGGCTTTCCTGTTTTTGCTTATCGGTTAATCCAATTGGGCTTTGATCGATCACTTTACCATATTGCTCACCAGTCTCAAGTAGAACAACGTCAACTTCTAATAATCCATTTAAATCATAGCTAAAACGAACATCAACACCCTGTGTTTTTTCCATCGGTGTAAGTGGTATTTCAAACTCATCAATCAACACATTATTTTCTACTCGAGGATTTTCGCCTTGATAAACCGAAATGCAGATCGCTTTTTGTTGTGGTTGCGTTGAATAAAACGTTTTTACCTTAGACGTTGGCACAATAGTGTTACGTTCAATGATAGGTGAAAACAAGCCACTTACCTTACCTGAACAACTTTCAATACCAAGTGTATAAGGACAGACATCAGTTAATATTACCTCTTCAACATCTTGATTGCGCAAACGGCAAGCCGCTTGTACCGCCGCACCTTGTGCCACAATTGTAGTCGGATTGATGTGACGATAAGGTAATTTACCAAAAAGTTTAGTCACCAATTCACGCACCACACCTAGCTGTGATGATCCCCCTACTAATACGATATGTTCAAGTTGAGCAGGCTTTAAACGCGCATCACTTAAGGCTTGTTCAACTGGCGCTCGCAAACGATTAAGCAGTGGTAGCCAAATCACTTTAGCTCGACTTTCATTAAGTTCAAATTGCCACTCTTTATCTTGCCAAAACCAAGTTAAATATTGCATTTGTTCACCATTTAACTTGCATTTGACTTGTTCAGCTAAATCTAATAATCGAGCATAATCATCAACAGCAATATCTTGTTGTTTAAGCTTCCATTCACTTAAACAAGCTTGAACAATTTCATGGGTAAAATCTTCACCGCCTAGATAGTTATCACCCGCTGACGCGTGAACCTCAATAATGGGTAGAGCATATTCAAGTACGGTTACATCAAAGGTCCCGCCACCTAAATCAAATACTAACGTATTACCTGATTGTTCTTCATGTAATCCATAGGCCATGGCAGCAGCAGTTGGTTCATTAATCAAACGAACTGCGTTTAAACCAGCTAACTCGGCAGCAAAACGAGTCTGCTTTCGCTGTTCATCATTAAAATAAGCCGGAACAGAAATAACAACATCACAAATTTCTTGTTGCAAAAATGCTTCGGCATCGGCTTTTAACGATTTTAAAACTAATGCTGAAAGTTCTGTTGGGGTGAATTTTTTACCGGCTAGCTCATAAATTTTATTTGAACCTAAAAATCGTTTAAATGCGGCAGCACTTTTATCAGGATGAGTCGTTAGGCGAGACAGCGCTGCACGGCCAACTAAAATAGAATCATCTTCATCAATACTTACCACAGAAGGTGTTACAACTTCACCGATAGCATTGGGAATCAACGTTGGCTTACCTTCTTGCCAGACACAAATTAAACTGTTGGTCGTACCTAAATCAATACCAATTGGAGGATTCATACACTTTTTAAATAAAATAATAATTTGTTATGCTCGAATTATATACTAGTGCCAGCCTAAATTGCAAAGCAAATAACACCTTGAAATATCGATAAAAAATATAATTTTCAGCAAGTTTTGACAATTCAATTAATAAATATAGTGAACAACCAATTTAAATATCAACCTTGTGATAAAGCTTATTCAATTTAGATCGAATACTCTTAATTTTTATATTCACTGAGATCACTTTGAGGTGATATCTTTATCATCAATTGTAGTAATTTGACTAACAAGTTTACCTTGTTTTAACCTGGTAATGATGAAATCACCAACGGTCACTTGTGCCGCACAACCGACCACCGCATTATCAACCGTTGTGGTCACTGAATAACCTCGTTCTAATGTGGCAAGTGGACTGACACTATTAAGCTGTGAGGTTTGTAAGGCGAATTGATGTTGTGATTGAGTAAATTTTTGCTCAATCAGATGGATTATTTGTTGCTGACGTTGATTAATTGTCTGCTGTAAAGCGCTTATCGTATTTTGCGGAGAGAGACGTAACAATCTTTTATCTAAGTAATTATATCGATTTGTTTGTCGAAGCAAATATTGCTGAATATTGTCATATAAGGCATGACGATAAGTTAATAGTACATTTAACTGTTTGGCTAACTTTGCTTGCGGATGTTGAGTTTGTAATCGATGATACCCTTTATTTAACATTTCACGGCATCTTGTTAAATAGTAATCAATAGCCATAGATAAATACTGTTCTTGAATTTGTAACCGCTTTATTTGATCTAAGCTATCTTGGCTAACTAATTCAGCAGCAGCCGAAGGCGTAGCAGCTCGAACATCAGCGACAAAATCGGCAATGGTAAAATCAATTTCATGCCCAACAGCACTGACAATCGGTAAACGGCTAGCAAAAATCGCTCTTGCTACGACCTCTTCATTAAAAGACCAAAGATCCTCTAATGATCCCCCTCCTCGGCCAACAATTAATACATCACATTCTTGACGAATATTGGCAATTTCAATCATTCGAGCAATTTGCGCGGCAGCTTCAGTACCTTGTACTTGTGTTGGATAAATAATTAAATGCAAACTTGGATCTCGGCGCTTTAATATCTGACAAATATCATGTAGTGCTGCGCCGGTTGATGAAGTAATAATACCTACTGTTCGAATATTATCCGGTAAGGGTTTTTTATAAATAGCATCAAATAGCCCCTCGTCGGATAGTTTTTGCTTTAACTGTTCAAATTTTTGTTGTAATAAACCTGCACCTGCTGGTTGTAGCTGATCAATCACCAGTTGATATTCACCGCGTGCTTCATAAAGTGTGACAGTTGCTCGAACTAAAACTTGCTGGCCATTTTGGGGAGTAAAGCCCGTTCGAAAATTACTATTACGAAACATTGCACATCGCACTTGAGCTGCATCATCTTTTAGCGTGAAGTACCAATGACCTGATGATGGGCGAGAAAAATTAGAAATCTCACCCACTAACCAAATCTGGCCAATAGCATCTGAAAGTACATCTTTTACCATTTGATTAAGATCTTTAACTGATAAAATTGAACGACTTTGCATGCTATTATCCTTACTAAATAGGTGTATAAACTTAAACTAAATCAAACTCTGCCCAAATTGGCGCATGATCAGACGGCTTTTCCATTGCCCGAATTTCATAATCAATACCTGTTTGCTGACAATAAGATAACAGTTTTGGGCTGGCTAAAATTAAATCAATTCGAAGCCCAGTACCCGTATCAAAGCCTTTGGAACGATAATCAAACCAAGAATATTCCTGTTTTGTTCGATGTTCATTACGATAAGTATCTGTAAAGCCAAGCGACAGTAAATTGTTCATCCAATCTCGCTCTTCAGGTAAAAACGAACATTTACCAGTACGTAGCCAGCGTTTACGGCTATCGTCCGATATTCCAATATCAATATCAGTTGGACAAATATTCATATCGCCCATAATTAAACAGAGCTGTTCACTTAATTGTTGCTGTTTTAGGTAATCAATCAGATCCTGATAAAACTTACGTTTTGCTGGATACTTGATTTCATGATGTAAACTTTCGCCTTGAGGAAAATAACCATTAATCACCGTTAAATTACCTTCATTGGTGGGTAATTGTGCCATGATTAAACGGCATTGGGCATCTTGTTCATCGGTGGGAAAGCCACATTGTACTGATATGGGCTGTTGCTTGGTTAAAAGTGCAACACCATAGTGCCCTTTCTGCCCATGATAATGTAAGTGATAACCAAATTGGGCTAACTCTTCAACCGGAAACTGATCATTATGTACTTTCGTTTCTTGTAAACCGATTATATCAGGCTGATGGATATCAATAATCGCAGCGAGCTGATGAATTCTGGCGCGAAGACTATTAATATTAAATGAGATAACTTTCATAATAAATTTATTATACTGGAATTAACGTTGTCATTGACTCATGCTACCAAAAATACGTTATACTGTTAAGCTATTACAGTAAAAGCTTCAATTTGTGCTAAAGGAATCCCATCTATGTCAACGGAATTACTCACACTACGCGATAAAATTGATGAAGTCGACAAATCAATTTTAGCTTTAATTAGTCAACGACTAGCATTAGTTGCCAAAGTTGGTGAGGTAAAAAGCAAACATGGAATTCCGATTTATGATCCCAAACGTGAAGCCGATATGTTAGCTAAACGTAAACACGAAGCCGAAAATTTAGGCATATCACCCGTTTTAATTGAGGATATTTTACGCCGGTTAATGCGTGAGTCTTACATCAGTGAAAACGATAAAGGTTTCAAAAAAGTATATACAGGTAGCGGATCAATTGTCATCATCGGTGGTAATGGTCAAATGGGAAGACTATTTGCCAAACTATTTACCCTATCAGGTTATGAAGTTAAAACCTTAGGTTCAAAAACCATGCATCAAGCTGCTGAAGTTGTCGCTGATGCCGCTGTTGTAATAGTTACGGTTCCTATCAATAAAACGTGTGATATTATTCATCAATTACCGCCGTTACCCAAAGATTGTATCTTAACTGATTTTACGTCTATAAAAGTCAAACCATTACAAGCCATGCTTGATAAACATTCAGGGCCAGTAGTTGGATTACACCCAATGTTTGGTCCAGACGTGCCAAATTTAGCCAAACAAATTATTGTTTATTGCCAAGGTCGTTATCCAGAACAATACCAATGGCTTATCGAGCAAATGCGAATTTGGGGTGCTAACTTATGCGCAATTGACGCTAAAGAACATGATAAATGTATGTCGTTTATTCAAGCTTTACGCCATTTCACCTCTTTTTCATATGGCGTTAATCTACAACGTGAACAAGCCGATTTGGAGCAGCTCATCGCCTTATCATCACCGATTTATCGATTAGAACTCATGATGGTGGGGCGTTTATTTGCTCAAGATCCCGAGCTCTATGCCGATATCATCATGGCATCCGATGATAATATTGAACTAATTAAACGCTATTATGAATGTTTTGGCCAAATGGTGAAATTAATTGAACAACGAGATAAAACTAAATTTGTTGAAAATTTCAATGAAGTCACCAAATGGTTTGGTCCTTATGCCAAGCGATTTATAAAAGAGAGCCAAGTTTTATTAAAATTTGCCAATGATAATCGAGATTAAAATTACAGTTAACATTCAGTAAAATTTAAATATTTTACGATAATTTAGTCATTAATTACACCTTATTGGCGTGTAATTATTAATGTTTAATAATAAAAATTACTCATTATAAATGAGTTAATCAAAATTACTTTTGTGTGAGGGAATAAACATGTCGAATCGAAAATACTTTGGAACCGATGGAATTCGAGGAAAAGTGGGGCAATATCCTATCACACCAGATTTTGCACTTAAATTAGGTTGGGCTGCCGGTCGCGTATTAGCCAAAGATGGAGTAAAAAAAGTTATTATCGGTAAAGATACCCGTATTTCAGGTTATATGCTTGAATCAGCTTTAGAAGCAGGATTTGCTTCAGCGGGCGTTGCTGCTGCTTTTACTGGACCAATGCCGACGCCTGCTATTGCTTATTTAACCCGAACATTTCGTGCAGATGCTGGGGTTGTCATTTCAGCTTCACATAACCCTTTTTATGATAACGGTATCAAATTTTTTTCGACAGAGGGTAAAAAGCTTGATGACGAAATTGAATTAGAGATCGAAGCTCAGCTTGAAAAACCAATAGACTGCGTTGAATCAAAACAACTGGGCCGAGCTAGTCGTATCACTGATGCTGCTGGCCGCTATATTGAATTTTGTAAAAGTACTTTTAACCATGATCTTAGCTTATCTGGTTTAAAAATTGTTGTCGATTGTGCGAATGGGGCAACCTACCATATCGCCCCTAAAGTATTACGTGAACTTGGCGCCAATGTGATAAAAATCGGTTGTGAACCAGATGGCGTCAACATCAATGATAATTGCGGTGCTACAGACATTAGAGCATTATCCAAACGTGTCATTGATGAAAAAGCGGATTTAGGTTTTGCTTTAGATGGTGATGGTGATCGCGTTATTATGGTCGATCATAAAGGCTGTAAAGTTGATGGAGATCAGATCATCTATATCGTCGCCCGAGAGGCTTTAAGACAGGGGCAACTAAAAGGCGGCGTTGTCGGCACATTAATGAGTAACATGGGGCTTGAGCTCGCGCTAAAAAATCTGGGTATCCCATTTGAAAGAGCGAAAGTTGGCGATCGTTATGTACTAGAAAAACTCATTGAAAAAAACTGGCGACTCGGTGCTGAAAATTCAGGGCATGTTTTATTATTAGATAAAACAACCACAGGGGATGGCATTGTCGCTGGTTTACAAGTATTGGTTGCAATGGTACACAATAATATGTCTTTAGCCGATCTTTGTAGTGGTATGACTATGTTGCCGCAGGTATTAATCAATGTTCGATTCACAAGCCAACATGATCCTCTACAGAGTCATGCAGTAAAAACCGCCATTAAACAAGCCGAACAACAACTCGGTAACCATGGTAGAGTTTTGATTCGTAAATCAGGCACAGAACCGCTTATTCGAGTTATGGTAGAAGGAACCGATCAATCCGAAGTTCAAAACTTAGCTGAACAAATTGCCCAAGCAGTCAAAGCGCAAAATTAGCGCCATTTATCCCCATTAATTTAGCTATTGATGGGGTAATATTTCTAATAAAGTTATTCTTACAGCTTCTATTCTTTACACAAAATTAGTAAAAAGTGTCTAAATTCTTAATTTTGTTAATCAGTTGTTGACTTAATATAGGCAATTGGGTTTAAAATAGTAGCTTCGGTTATTACAGCGATTGCTTATACCTTTTAAGGTTAAAAATAAGCAGTGTTTTTTTTATTATTAGAAATAGGTAAGAGGGTTATATGTCAGTTTCCTCTCCAGCTTCACCACAAGCTTATATTAAGCATCACCTTGAGAACTTGCAGGTGGGTTCGGGTTTTTGGACCTTTAATCTTGATTCATTATTTTTCTCAATTTTACTTGGTGTGCTTTTCTTATGGATTTTCCATCGTGTAGCAAGGAAAGCAACCAGTGGTGTACCAAGTAAACTACAATGTGCAATCGAGATGATCTTCGAATTTGTTAATAATACTGTCAAAGACATGTTTACAGGTCAAAATAAACTGATCGCTCCACTTGCTTTAACAGTGTTTATTTGGGTTTTCTTAATGAATTTAATGGACCTTATCCCTGTTGATTTTCTACCTTATGCAGCGCAATGGTTAGGTCTTTCTCATTTAAGAGTGGTACCGACAGCTGATGTTAGTATTACAATGTCAATGTCACTCGGCGTGTTTGCACTCATTATTATTTATTCAATCAAGTACAAAGGAATTTCTGGATTTATCAAGGAATATACCCTTCACCCATTTAATCATTGGGCATTTGCGCCGATCAATTTAGTGCTTGAGTTAGTTAGCCTTTTAGCTAAACCCGTATCTTTAGGACTTCGATTATTTGGTAACATGTATGCAGGTGAGCTTATCTTCATCTTAATTGCTGCACTATTACCTTGGTGGTCACAGTGGGTATTATCATTACCGTGGGCCATTTTCCATATTTTAATTATTACATTACAAGCATTTATTTTTATGGTGTTGACGATCGTCTATTTAGCTATGGCATCGGCAACGGAAGAACATTAATTTCACTATTTTTTTGATAATAAACTGGAGTATATAATGGATAGTATGTTATTTGTAGCCGCAGGCATAATGATGGGATTAGCTGCAATTGGTGGTGCAGTTGGTATTGGTTTACTAGGTGGTAAATTCTTAGAAGGTGCTGCACGTCAACCAGAATTAATGCCTATGTTACGTACTCAATTCTTTATTGTTATGGGTCTAGTTGATGCGATCCCAATGATTTGTGTAGGTATTGCACTATATGTCATTTTTGCTGTTGCAGGTTAATAAAAATTTAAGAGGAATCGTCTCATGAATATGAACGCAACTCTCCTCGGCCAAGCAATTACATTTGTATTGTTTGTTTGGTTCTGTATGAAGTTTGTTTGGCCTCCAGTTATCCGCGCGATTGAAAAACGCCAAAAAGAGATAGCGGAAGGACTTGCTTCAGCAGAAACAGCAAAAAAAGATTTGGAATTAGCCAAAGCAAATACATCTGACATAATGCAACAGGCTAAGGTTGAGGCTAATGCAATTATTGAGCAAGCGAATAAACGCAAAGCGGCCATTCTTGAAGAAGCTAAACAAGAAGCTACTCGTGAAAAAGAAAGGATTGTAGCTCAAGGACTTGCTGAAGTTGAAGCTGAGCGTAAACGCGCTCGTGAAGAGCTTAAACAACAAGTTGCTACACTCGCTATTGCCGGTGCAGAAAAAATTATTGAACGTTCTGTTAATGAAGCCGCTAACAGCGACATCATTGATAAACTCGTAGCTGAACTATAAGGAGAATAGAGCAATGGCTGACTTAATTACGATTGCTCGCCCTTATGCTAAAGCCGCTTTCGACTTTGCTGTTGAAAAAAATAGCATCGAATCATGGCACAAAATGTTAGTGTTAACTGCTGAAGTGAGCAAAGATGCTCAAATAAAAAGTATTTTAACATCTGACATGAAAACCGATTCAGTGGCGAACTTACTCATTAACATCTGTAAAGATGTGCTTGATGAGTTTAGCACTAATTTTATTAAAGTGATGGCTGAAAACAAACGTTTATCGCTTCTTCCTGAAGTGTTAACACTGTTTGAGCAATACTGTTTAGAGAGAGAAGCCCAGGCAGACGTTGATGTAATTTCTGCTAACGAGCTGAGCAGTGAACAACTTGATAAAATTTCTGTCGCTGTCGAAAAACGTTTATCACGAAAAGTAAAACTAAAATGTCATATTGATAAATCGCTCATTTCTGGTTTTATTATTCGTACGGGCGATATGGTTATTGATAGTAGTATCAGAGGACGTCTAAATCGACTAAATGACGTTCTACAGTCTTAAGGGGACTGATAATGCAGCTAAATTCAACTGAAATAAGTGAACTAATTAAAGAGCGAATCGCTCAGTTCAATATTGTGAGCGATGCTCACAATGAAGGAACAATCATCTCAGTAAGTGATGGTATCCTTCGAATCCACGGATTAACTGATGTCATGCAAGGCGAAATGATTGCATTACCCGGCAACCGTTATGCAATGGCATTAAACCTTGAAAGAGATTCTGTTGGTGCAGTGGTCATGGGACCCTACGAAGACTTGTCTGAAGGGATGAAAGTACAGTGTACAGGTCGCATTTTACAAGTACCAGTTGGTGATGGTTTATTAGGTCGTGTTATTAATACACTTGGCGAACCAATTGATGGTAAAGGTTCGATTCAACATGACGGCTTCTCACCTGTAGAAGTCGTTGCGCCAGGCGTTATCGACCGTCAATCAGTTGACCAAGCGTTACAAACTGGTTATAAAGCGGTTGACTCAATGATTCCAATTGGTCGTGGTCAACGTGAACTTATCATCGGTGACCGTCAAACGGGTAAAACCGCATTAGCAATCGACGCCATTATCAATCAACGTGATTCTGGTGTTAAATGTATCTACGTCGCAATCGGTCAAAAACAATCAACTATTGCTAACGTAGTACGTAAACTCGAAGAGCATGGTGCACTTAAAAATACGATTGTGGTTGTTGCATCAGCATCTGAATCAGCAGCATTACAATACTTAGCACCTTATGCAGGTTGTGCGATGGGTGAATACTTCCGCGATCGCGGTCAAGATGCACTAATTGTTTATGATGATTTATCTAAACAAGCCGTTGCTTATCGTCAAATTTCATTACTACTTCGTCGCCCACCTGGACGTGAAGCTTATCCTGGTGACGTGTTCTATCTTCACTCACGTTTACTTGAACGTGCAGCGCGTGTTAACGAAGCTTATGTTGAAGAGTTCACTAAAGGCGAAGTAAAAGGTAAAACCGGTTCATTAACTGCGTTACCAATTATCGAAACTCAAGCGGGTGACGTTTCAGCGTTCGTACCAACTAACGTAATTTCGATTACAGATGGTCAGATCTTCCTTGAAACCAGCTTATTTAACTCAGGTATCCGTCCTGCGGTAAACCCGGGTATTTCGGTTTCTCGTGTGGGTGGTGCGGCTCAAACTAAGATAATGAAAAAATTATCAGGCGGTATTCGTACAGCACTTGCACAATATCGTGAACTGGCTGCGTTCTCACAGTTTGCATCTGACTTAGACGAAGCAACAAGAAACCAATTAAGCCATGGTGAAAAGGTAACTGAATTACTCAAACAAAAGCAATATTCACCAATGACAGTTGCTGAGCAATCAATTGTGCTTTACGCTGCTGAACGTGGTTATCTTGAAGATGTTGAACTGACTAAAGTGTTACCATTTGAAGCAGCACTTCTTGCTTATGCCCATAGCCAATATGCCGATTTTGTTAAGGAAATCGATACAACTGGTAACTACAATGATGAGATTGAAAACAAGCTAAAAGCAATGCTTGAAAGCTTTAAATCAACTCAAACTTGGTAAGGATGGGATAACAAATGGCTAATGCAAAAGAGATTAGAACCAAAATTGCCAGTATCCAAAGTACACAAAAGATCACTAAAGCAATGGAGATGGTTGCCAACTCTAAAATGCGTAAAACGCAAGATAGAATGGCAGCTAGCCGACCATATGCCGAAATGATTCGTGAAGTAATTGGACATTTAGCGTTAGCTCAAATAGGTGCCAAGCATCCCTATTTAGAAGAAAGAGATGTTAAGCGAGTTGGCTATCTTATCATTTCGACCGATCGTGGTTTATGCGGTGGTTTAAATATTAATCTTTTCAAAACTGTCATTGCTGATATGTCAGCATGGCAGGAAAAAGGTGTTGAGTCTGATGTCGCTTTAATTGGATCACGAGGGGTATCGTTTTTCTCATCGGTTAAAGCGAACATACTAACCCAAGTAACCAACTTGGGGGATGAACCAACATTATCTGATTTGATTGGACCGGTAAAAACAATGCTTGAGGCATATGACAATGGCAAGGTTGATAGATTATATATTGTCACCAATAAATTTATTAATACCATGTCGCAAAAGCCAACTATACAGCAGTTATTACCATTACCACATTCAGATGATGAAAAGCTTAAAGCTTCATCAGGGGATTATATTTATGAGCCAGATGCGAAATCATTATTAGATGTGATTTTACGTCGTTATATTGAATCACAAGTCTATCAAGCTGTGGTTGAAAATCTAGCGAGTGAACAAGCAGCAAGAATGGTAGCCATGAAAGCAGCAACCGATAACGGTGCAAACTTAATCAATGAATTACAAATTGCGTATAACAAAGCACGTCAAGGTGCAATTACCAATGAATTAATTGATATTGTATCGGGTGCCGCTGCTGTTTCAGGTTAAGGCTAAATATTGGCTAATAGTTAAGAAAAAGACGTAGAGGATTAAAAATGGCTACTGGAAAGATTGTCCAGATCATCGGTGCGGTGGTTGATGTCGAATTCCCTGAAGATGCTGTACCAAAGGTATATGATGCATTAGAAGTGGAAACCGGCACTGAAAAATTAGTTCTGGAAGTTCAGCAACAATTAGGTGGTGGCGTTGTATGTTGTATTGCAATGGGATCATCTGATGGTTTAAGACGTGGACTTAAAGTAGTAAACACAGGTCACGGCATAGAAGTTCCTGTGGGAACAAAAACACTTGGCCGAATTATGAACGTACTTGGTGATCCTGTTGATAAAGCAGGTCCTATTGGTGAAGAAGAGCGTTGGGCAATTCACCGTGCAGCACCAACATACGAAGAGTTGGCTAACTCAACAGAATTACTTGAAACCGGCATCAAAGTTATCGACTTAATTTGTCCTTTTGCTAAAGGGGGTAAAGTTGGTCTATTTGGTGGTGCGGGTGTGGGTAAAACCGTTAATATGATGGAGTTAATTCGTAACATCGCGATCGAACACTCAGGTTACTCAGTATTTACTGGTGTGGGTGAACGTACACGTGAAGGTAACGACTTCTATCACGAAATGAAAGAATCAAACGTACTTGATAAAGTATCACTGGTTTATGGTCAGATGAATGAGCCACCAGGAAACCGTTTACGTGTTGCGTTAACTGGTTTAACCATGGCTGAAAAATTCCGTGACGAAGGTAAAGACGTACTCTTATTTATCGATAATATTTACCGTTATACCTTAGCCGGTACCGAAGTATCAGCTTTATTAGGACGAATGCCATCTGCGGTAGGTTACCAACCAACACTTGCAGAAGAAATGGGTATTCTTCAAGAACGTATCACCTCAACCAAAACAGGGTCAATCACCTCAATTCAAGCGGTATATGTACCTGCGGATGACTTAACCGACCCATCACCAGCAACAACCTTTGCTCACTTAGATGCAACAATCGTATTAAGTCGTCAAATCGCATCATTAGGTATTTATCCAGCGGTTGATCCACTTGACTCAACAAGTCGTCAGTTAGATCCACTTGTTGTTGGTCAAGAACATTACGATTGTGCTCGTGGTGTACAGTCAATTTTGCAACGTTATCAAGAATTAAAAGATATCATTGCAATCCTTGGTATGGATGAATTATCAGAAGATGATAAATTAACTGTTGCTCGTGCACGTAAGATTCAACGTTTCTTATCTCAACCATTCTTCGTTGCGGAAGTATTCACTGGTTCGCCAGGTAAATACGTACCATTAAAAGACACCATCAGTGCATTTAAAGGTATTATGAACGGTGATTATGACCATATTCCTGAACAGGCATTTTATATGGTTGGTTCAATCGACGAAGCGATTGAGAAAGCAAAATCTCTCTAAGAGATTTATAGAACGGAGAGAGCATTATGGCACTAACTTCCTATCAATTAGAAGTTGTTAGTGCTGAATCTCACCTTTTTTCAGGTGATGTTCAGCGAATCAGAGTCACAGGACAAGAAGGTGAACTTGGGATCTATCCTGGTCATACTCCGCTACTTACCATGATTAAACCCGGTATGGTAGGCATTGTGAAAGCAGATGGTGAAGAAGAGTTTATCTATCTATCAGGTGGCATCTTAGAGGTGCAACCGACCCTTGTAACGATTTTAGCCGATACCGCTATTCGCGGAGAAGACTTAGATGAAGCCAGAGCGCAAGAAGCAGTAAGACAAGCGCAAGAGCATATTAATCATCCGAGTGATGATATGTCATTTGCACAAGCATCAGCTGAACTATCAAAAGCTTTAGCGAAAATCCGAGTCATCGAATTAACGCGCCGTATCGGACAATAACTGAGTTACCCTATCCAAACTTAAAAAAGGTTACAAAAATTAAATTTGTAACCTTTTTTACATTTGAACTAGGTGTTAAGTGCTAACTATTAATTTTAGACAAACCTGCAAGTAGTTTATTTTTTAAACTTTCAATAAAACATCTATCAACGTCAATCGGATAAGCACCCGACTGCCATGATCGAAGATAAGCGATTTGTTGAGAGGTTAACTTTACATAATTATTGTTTAAATAAACAACAGCGCTTTGCTCCGACGCCTGCTTCTCGTTCGTTTGCAACGACTCGTTGCTGGCTTTTGCCTTTACTTTCGCTCTGCTCTCTTCACGGCAACGTCGCTCATACCACTGCTGATAATCATCAATTTGATAGGTACATTCCAGTTTAGCACCAAAATCGGTTAACACGGCTTCTGGCAATTGTTCGCTCAGCTTATTTAATGGAAAGGCACAAGCAATAACCCATCTATTTTGATATTTTTTTCAGTCGTGCCGTTTGTAATTTTAAAGCGTAACCAAATAACTATGTTAAAACATAAGCACCTTGATTATAACTACGTAAAAACACACCTTCTTTAAAAAGTAAAATACCCTTGAATTGGTGTTGTAAATTGAGTTTTTCAGAGATATTCATACAAAATATTATAATTCATCAGCCTCGACAAGCAGTCATAATTACCCAACCTAAATTAGAACCAGGCACGTTCCCAATTAGAAAATGACTCGCGAAATATTAAACAACAATAAAGCGCTTTTTGTCATTTAACGAGGCTTAATTTATGAATTTCTACAAGTAATAATTTTGACTCACTTTTGCTTATTTTTTAAGCTAGTTCGGCGCCGGCGGCTCCGACGCCAGCATATGCATTTACATCGCATATGCTGGCTATTGCCATTATAGGCGCATAGCGCCAACAATGGCATCGTCGCTCATATCATCACTTATTTTTTATAACGCTGCTTTAATTTAACGTTTACATGCCACTCGCCCACCTGAACTGTTAGGGGCCTCCATATGTGAAACATAACCAGAAAAATTCACAGTAAAATAAATATTATAAGCGGACCAATCTAATTCGCGCGTCCAGTAGTAAGAAAAATAGGTATTTTGCGCTTCCCAATTCGAATTAGGATAGTTTGTGCCTGCTACCCATCCCCATTCTCCCATAATAGAACTACCAATTGCGCGGATAAAGCTGTTCGGATAAATAGTCCAATTACCGCCAACTGAATTTGCTGGAGAGCTGGTATAATCGCGCCTTAATGGCACATTAGCAAGTCCACCACATAAATTTTGCGCGGTAGCCTGATTTATATCACCACTCTTTATAGGAACTAACCATACCGATGTTGGATTAAAGGTATAATCATGCGATATCGATTTATCATACCCTAAAGTTGCGCGCACTGTCACATTACCTGTTGGCTTATCATTTAATGTAATAAACCCTAATGAATCTACAGCAACCTTACCACCAGGATTACTGATCAAAGTGTAAGTATAGTCCGTTTGTGCACCAGTCATCACTAACTGAAATTTAGCACCAGGAAAGCCAGTTGTCGGAAACGTTTTTGCAGATACCGTTGGTTGGACTTTAAATCCATAATTAGGCACATAATCAGCTGTGTAACCACCACCATGAACAGCATCCGGCGTGCCTTTAGAACCATTCCATTCCCAAGGTCCCGAAACCGGTGAAGTTATTGTTGCATCATAAGTTCGCCACTGCATCTTAGGTGAAAGAACGATGTCATTAGGTTTAGCATAACAAATCATAGAGTCAGGAGCGATCTTATATTTTTTGGTTAACGTCACGCTATCGCTTTCATTGGGTATGCCATATTGAGAATAGGTTTTGAGCACTGCAGATATCTCTAACGTTAACGGCATGACATAACCACTGCCACAACCGATAATATTATTCAAATCACTATTTGGTATTTTATTTCCCTTTCCATCATACCATTGAGAACTTGTCACTGTGAGTAAAAAAGGCTTAATGGGATCTGCTTTATCTCCATCAATATCTGAAAAATTAGTTATACTACTTAAATTATTGTAATAATACGTTTTCACAACAAAATCGCTGAACCGAAGATTTCCATCAAATCTTTTTACTACATCACTAATAATATTGCCACTTGCTTCACTATAAAATACATTTTTTACCGTAAAACCATGTTTATCGGATGCTTCTTTTACATTTGCCACTTTCGGCGCATTACCTATAATATTTTGCACGGTAGTAGAGGTTAAGCCATACGCATTTGGTTGCAAAAATAAACTCATAAATAATATAACGATTATTAACTTTATCTTCGCTATCGAAAAATATAAATTGAAAAATTTTGAGCTAAAAATAGCGAAAAAGTGAATAGATGATTTTACTAATGTAAATGGAAGAATATTTTGTAATAATGCCAATACAGAAAGTCGGTGTTTACTCTCTAATTGACTTAAACCCGATGCCCGATGCCCGATGCCCGATGCCCGATGCCCGATGCCCGATGCCCGATGCCCGATGCCCGATGCCCGATGCCCGATTAAGACCACATTTTAACATATTTTTACTAATCCTTGTAGTGATTTACTTAATTTTTTCATAAAATTCAATTAGATAAACATTAAAACCATTACAACAAACCTGTATAGGAGCTTGTAAAAGTTTTCGTCATAGTAAATAAGTTCGAAAATTTTGTAATGCTCATTTTGGTAAAGATATGTAAAAATTAATTTATTCAATAAGATAGATAAATAATAATGTGATCATAAATAACGTTTTTAAGTTCATTTAGTTTGCATAGATTAAAAAAGCGTATAGTCAATTATTCAGCTGTTAACAGAGTTATACGACTTTTTAAGTACAAAATACTTAGTAACAATAATCATTGTAATCAAGTAAATAACGTTGTATTTAACAATGAAAAATCAACAAGTTAAACAAGGCAATAGCTCAACTTTAAAAGTTTTGGTAAAAAAAAAGACGATTTTGTTGTCAATAAGTCAGATTAATTATTCGTTTATAATCATAAAGCCAACCACTGAGCTAATTAAGATAGGTCATCACCTCAAAGTGTAATTAAGCGAGCAATATAGTTTAATTCTTCCACAGCAAGATAGGTTTTGATCCTATATATATTTAGTAAATTAAATGCCGATCAATAGCAAGTTAGATAAGAGAGAATATAAAATATTTTGTTCCTCAAAAAATGGATTACCCGTGTTTTTTTAGCAAAAATAGTTTATAGATGATTAATTTAATATAAAAATATAGAGTTATCATTCAAAGACCTTGCCAACATTTATCATAATTAAGCTAAATGATAAAACGTTAAACGTTTGCCTTTTCAAAAGGAAAACCCTATCGAAAATATTCATGCATAAAAGATCAAGTGTGAATAATTATCGATGCTGGATTTATTAATCACTATCAGCGATAATTTCAGGCAACTATACTAATTTTAATGTGATTATGTTTACCATTTACCATTCAAATCAAGTCGATTTACTCAAGTCTTTGGTAAGTCAATTAATGCAGCAACAACCATTAAATGATCTATTTATGCCAGACATGGTTATTGTGCAGAGTCAAGGAATGGCACAGTGGTTACAAATTGAGCTTGCTGATGAATTGGGAATTATAGCCAATGTTGAATTTCCTTTCCCTACTCAATTTATTTGGCAACTTTATCAAACGCTATTACCTAATGCTCCCATTGAAAATACGTTTAATCCTGAATCTATGGCTTGGCGCTTATATTATTTATTACCTAAAATTATTGATGAGCCTGAGTTTATTACCCTTAAACATTATTTAAATATTGATAAGCAAGATAGAAAGTTATATCAACTTGCAACTCGTATTGCTCGTTTGTTCGACCAATATTTAGTTTATCGTCCTGATTGGCTGGCACAATGGGAAGCCAATAACACAGTTCAAGAATTAAACTTACATGCCGATGAAGTTTGGCAAGCAAAACTCTGGCGTAAACTAATATCAATTAGTCAACCTTACCATCGCGCTAATATCTATCAACAAATGTTGGAGATTCTAGCAGATCCTCATTTCGATCCAGCACGGCTGACGCCATTACCAAAACGAATTTTTATTTTTGGTATAACTTCACTTCCACCAATTTATTTATCACTACTTTCAGCATTAGGACAACATATTGATGTCCATTTAATGTTTAATAACCCGTGTAAATGGTATTGGGGAGATATCGTTGAGAAACAATTATCACAATCACATAATGACCCAACCCAAATACCCAATGCTTTATTAACCTCGTGGGGAAAATTAGGTCGAGACAACCTATTTTTATTGCAAGAATGTATGAATAAGCAAGATATTGATGTGTTTGTCGATCAACAACGTGATTGTTTATTACACTCTATTCAACAAGATATTTTGGATCTTTATCCCCAAGTGGCAACCCAACACCCCATTCAAACTCAAGACCGCTCTATCTCTATCCATGCTTGTCATAGTGAACAACGCGAAGTTGAAGTGTTATATGACTATCTTTTGTCAATTTTTGATGCCGATCCATCACTTGAGTTACGAGATTGTATTGTAATGGTATCGGATATTGACAAATACGTTCCTTATATTCGTTCAGTTTTTGGTAATGCTTATGGGCAACGCTATTTACCTTTTACAATTTCAGATCAAAAAGCTCGCAATATTGATCCAATAGTACAGGGCTTCTTTGCGATATTGAATTTTCCACAAAGCCGATTTACTGCTGAAGATTTGTTTAATTTACTTGAAATACCAGCCATTTCTAAACAATTTTCAATCGATGAATCACAATTATCACTATTACGAATTTGGATTGTTGAATCTGGCATTCGTTTTGGGCTTGAACATAACCACAGTTGGCTATTTGGGCTTGAACGATTGCTACTGGGTTATACCATGACAAGCGATCAAGGTGGTTGGCAACAAATTTTACCTTATGATGGTGCAACGGGTTTAGATGCTGAATTAATAGGTCAATTAGCTGAATTTATTGGTGTAGTCAGTAAATGGTTAGTGTTATTAGATGAAGATAAACCTTTGGCAGAATGGCAAAGCTGCTGCCTTGAAATTATCAATGACTTTTTTTTCAAAGATGCCCAAAACGAATCAATATTATTGATGATTGAACAAGAGTGGCAAAAGCTGATAAATAGTGGGTTAACAGCTAATTTTTCTGACAAAATTTCAATTACAATTTTACATGATGCAATGCAGGCACGTTTGGAACAAAATCATTTAGCCCATCGCTTTTTAATTGGTAAAATTAACTTTTGTACTATGATGCCGATGCGTTCAATTCCCTTTAAAGTGGTGTGTCTACTGGGTATGAATGATGGTGATTATCCTAGGACTTCATTACCACTAGATTTTGATTTAATTGCAGAACATCCAAGACGAGGGGATCGAAGTCGTCGTAATGATGATCGCTATCTTTTTTTAGAAGCGATATTATCGGCTGAAAATCAATTATATATCAGCTATATTGGTCGTGATATGAAAGATGATAGTGAGCGCTATCCATCTGTTTTAGTTGATGAACTTTGTGATTATATTGCGCAATACTATTGTGAAGAAGGTGCTGAAAAAACAGAAAATACAAAACATTTTCCTGATTTTTTATGTATCCATCATACTCGAACCCCTTTTAATCCACAAAACTTTTTACAAGATCCAAGAAGTTATGCCGATGAATGGTTACCTGCCGCATTGCAGCAAGGTAAAACTGTACCTTTTATCAGCCAAATTACCACTATCACAGTAGATAGTATTAATCTTGATGAACTAAAAAGGTTTTATCAGCATTCAATAAGGTTTTTTTTACAAAAACGCTTCCATTTTTATATCCATTATTTAGATGATAACTTACCCGATGCAGAAAATTTTAATTTAGATAACTTAAAGCGTTATCAATTAAATATAGCAATACTTGAACAACTAATTACAAAAGATGGCAATAATTCACAAGACGATCTTTATCAACGTTTAGCATTAAGTGGGGATTTGCCCGATGGCGCTTTTGGACAGATCATCTATGATGAGCAAAATCAAGCTATGCACGCTTTAGCTGATAAAATTAATCAAGAACGCCTAAACTTTACTACTCAAGAAGTTAATTTAACTATTTCTACAAGTCAATACGATTGTCAGTTGCAAGGATGGTTAACCCATATTCAACAAGATGGTATTTTAACTTGGCGCCCATCTAAATTATCAATTCGTAATGGGATTTCGTTATGGATTGATCACTTACTCTATTGTATTTTAAATCCCGATACACTCGACACTCAAAGCCGTATGTATGGTCGAGAAGAGACCCAATGGCGTTTTTCATATTTAAACGCTAATCAAGCCTTAGGTTTTCTGACTGATTTAGTCGAAGGGTATTTACAGGGGATAAATGAACCATTATTTATGCCAATCGAAAGTGCGTGGAGTTGGTTAATAACAGCCTACAACCCGAAAACCGGTGAAATTGTGCCGAGTGAAAAAGCCAATAATAAATTGTTAAGTACTTGGCAAGGTGGTTTGTATTATCCAGCTGAATGTGATAGTTACTATCAAAGGCTTTATCCTGAACTAACTCAAAATTTGATAGAACAAATTATTGTTTTAGCTAAGCGGTTTTTATTGCCGATCTTATTGCATCAAACAACAGTTGAATAGGAGGCATTATGTTTATTGATACACATTGTCATTTTGATTTTCCACTGTTTACCAATCATTTAGACGAATCAATAAATTATATCCGACAAGCAAATATTACCGGATTGATTATCCCGGCGGTTGCCGCTCATCATTTTGATACGGTGCTACAATTAGCCAATCATTATAACGAAATTTATGCTGCATTAGGATTACACCCAATATATAGCCATACTGAAGCTGATTTAGAACAATTACGTAATCGACTCAGCCATCTACCCCAAAAAGTGGTTGCAATTGGTGAAATAGGTTTAGATAAATATAATCTGACTATCGACTGGCAACAACAATTATTCTTTTTTAGATCACAATTAATGTTGGCTAAACAATTCGATATACCGGTACTTATCCATTCACGTAAAACTCATGATATTATGTATCACGAGTTACGCCAAGCCGATCTGCCTTGTCGTGGCGTGATACATGGTTTTTCAGGTAGCTATCAACAAGCGATGCAATTTATTAAGCTTGGTTATTCTATTGGTGTTGGAGGAGTCATTAGTTATGATCGCGCAAACAAAACACGCAACACAATTGCTAACTTGCCGCTTGCAAGCCTTGTACTCGAAACTGATGCGCCCGATATGCCATTAAGTGGCAAGCAAGGTCAAGCAAATCGACCTGAAAATATCGTCGAGATATTTAAAATTTTAACTGAATTACGCAGTGAATCACCCGAGCAAATACTTAACACTATCTTAACAAATACCTTGACGCTATTTAGTAGAATTAATAGAATGACCACACTGTGCAAAAAATAAATAACTAATTAATTATTATAAAGATATTTTATTTAACTAACCAGATGGTGTTTTTTTATGGCGAAACGTTATAACCAATTTTTTATTCAATCACTTATATCCCTTACACGCTTATTCCCGCTGTGGGCAATACTTTGTGCCGTAGCAGCCTATTTTTTCCCAAGCACATTTTTACCTGTGCGCCCTCATACATCACAGTTATTAATGTTTGTAATGTTTACTATGGGCGTAACGTTAAGTATTGATGATTTTAAACGCGTCGTTACCAAACCTAAAGCGGTAATAATTTGTACCCTACTGCATTATATCGTCATGCCACTGACCGCTTTAATCTTATCTAAATTGTTTACCATGCGACCTGAGTTATTAGTTGGCATGGTTTTAGTCGGTAGTGTTGCGAGTGGTACCGCATCAAATGTTATGATCTATTTAGCAAAAGGCGATGTCGCGTTATCTGTCACAATTTCGTCAGTATCTACCCTAGTTGGCGTAGTTGTTACCCCGCTACTCACGTTATTATTAGTTGGTACCACTGTTGAAGTTCCGGTTCTGGATATGCTTGTTCATATTGTGCAAATTGTGTTAATTCCAATTATATTAGGTTTATTGGTGCACCATTTACTCAACCCATTAGTAAAAAAATGTGAACGTTTTTTACCACTTTTATCGATGATCTGTATTTTATTAATACTTTGTGTTGTAGTTGCAGGTAGCCATGCACAAATAGGACAAGTTGGTTTTACAGTTATTTTTGCAGTTATTATTCATAATGGCTTAGGATTACTGGGTGGTTATTGGGGTGGACGTCTATTTGGATTTGACGAATCAACCTGTCGAACTATGTCACTGGAAGTAGGTATGCAAAACTCAGCATTAGCAGCAACCCTTGGTACAACTTATTTTTCAGCATTATCCGCTTTACCAGCAGCAGTATTCTCAGTTTGGCATAATATTTCAGGTTCATTACTTGCAGGATATTGGCAAGGCAAACCCGTTAAAAATAAGAAAAAAGCCAACAATTAACAAATATTATTGTAGAATAACCTTCAGTACTTTGTCTGACTTAATAATCGATTAAGCCAGGCAAAACAATATACATTCAGGGCTGATATTTTTCCCCTGTTAAGCCCAGTATTCCGATGAATTTTAGGTTAATTAAAATGAATAGCGAATTACAATTATCCCCTTTTGTGTATCGCATATTACCGTGGATCGCGGCATTTGCTTTTTTTATGCAATCGCTTGATACCTCGATATTAAACACTGCACTGCCAACCATGGCTAAAGACCTTAATCAATCACCGTTAAATATGCAATCAGCTGTCATTAGTTATGCTTTAACACTTGCATTGTTTATTCCGGTTAGTGGTTTTTTATCTGACAAATTTGGTACCAGAAATATTTTTGTTATGGCGGTGGGGCTATTTACTTTAGGGTCATTACTTTGTGCTTCATCCAATTCATTAATTTTCTTAGATATCTCACGCGTTATTCAAGGTATTGGTGGTTCCATGATGGTTCCAGTATCACGTTTGGTGCTCATCAAGTCATTTAAACGGAGCGACTTTTTAGTCGCCTTAAACACTGCAACTATTCCCGGTTTAATTGGACCGGTATTAGGGCCGGTACTAGGCGGTTATTTAGTTGACATGGTCAGTTGGCATTGGGTATTTTTAATCAACCTACCTATTGGTTTATTAGGAATGATAATTAGTTTCCGATATATGCCCAACATAAAAGGCGTGCGAATGCCTTTTGATTTATTTGGTTTTATATTTATTGTCATTACTTTTATTAGTGCAACGTTAAGTGTTGAACTTTTAAACCAAAATCAACAATATCAGCTACCCTTGTTACTTGTAATAATTAGTATTGTGTTTTTGTTTATTTATCGAGGATATGCAAATAAAAAACCAGCGCCGTTATTCCCTTTATCACTATTTAAGATTCGTACATTCAAAATAGGAATTATTGGCAATCTAATTTGTCGTTTAGGCATATCGGGGGTGCCTTTTTTAATTCCTCTATTATTACAAGTAGGATTTGGTTATTCAGCCATTTTTGCAGGTATGATGTTGGTACCAATGGCGCTAGCTTCAATCTGTACCAGAATATTCATTCCTCGAATTTTAGGGCGTTTAGGTTACCGTTTTGTATTAGTTGCTAACACCATATTTGCAGGCATTATGATTGCTTTAATGTCACTTTTGAATTCATCATCACCGCTTATCTTTATGTGTTTATTGCTATTTTGTATTGGTGGCATTAACTCTATTCAGTATACAGCGATGAATAGCATCACATTAGCAAATTTAGAAGGCGAAAATACCAGCAGTGGTAATAGTTTAATGGCAGTAAACCAACAATTAGCGATCAGTTTTGGTACAGGATTTGGCGCAGTATTGGTACGATTGATTAGTCATTCAACCAGTACTATTCATGCATTTCAATATACCTTTATTATACTCGGCGTTGTTACCATATTATCAAGCATGATCTTTGCCCAGTTAAAAAAAGAGGATGGACAAAATCTAACCTCTCATCATCAAGAAACAAGGAGATAACAATATGTTCCAGTATCAAATCATTCCAGTTACAGCTTTCCAAGAAAATTGTAGCATCATTTGGTGTGATAAAACCATGGAAGGCGCAATTATCGATCCTGGTGGTGAGCCTGAATTATTAGAAAAAGCAGTAGAAAAGTTAGGCGTTAACATAAAACAAATTTTGCTAACACATGGGCATTTAGATCATGTAGGTGCAGCAGTTACATTAGCAACTAATTTTGGTGTGAAGGTTATCGGACCTAGTCATGAAGATGAATTTTTATTTAATGCCTTACCACAACAATCAATGCAATTTGGTTTTCCCTATACCGAAAGTTTTTTACCCGATCGTTGGCTGAAAGAAGGCGATAAAATCCAAGTCGGCAACATTACACTTGATGTACTTTTTTGCCCCGGCCATACTCCAGGACATATCGTATTTATTAATGCAAAAGATAAAATTGCATTTGTTGGTGATGTACTATTTAAAAGTAGCATTGGACGAACCGATTTTCCTCGTGGAAATCATGCTGATTTAATCTCATCAATAACCCATAAACTTTTCCCACTGGGTGATGATTTTATCTTTGTTCCTGGCCATGGACCTATGTCGAGCTTTGGCAATGAACGAATGACTAACCCTTTTTTAGTCTAAGACAACTATTGGTTTAAATAAAAAGCAACATTAATAATGTAAACTTTTTAATGTTAAAATAGTTTACATTATAGTTTTTTGTATTATTATTGCACTACTGTTTATTTTTTAATGGTAGAAAATAATGAAACTCACAACATATTATCCAACTTATATCAATACACTATTTAACTTATCATCTTGGCAACGCAAACTGTGTGCAACTACAGGGGCGGCCCTACTGCTAGGGTTAGCAGCTAATATCAGTATTCCCACATACCCAGTACCATTCACACTTCAATCGTTAGCCGTATTGTTAATTGGCGCTTTTTTAGGTCGTAAACTAGGTGCATTAACCATACTTCAATATCTCTTTTTAGGTGCAATGGGATTACCACTATTCGCTAACGGTAGCGGTGGAATTATGGCATTAGCTTCACCGTCATCAGGTTATTTGTATGGTTATATATTTAGTGCTTATTTAGCCGGTTTTGCTGCCGAAAAAGGGTACGATCGTCACTTTATTTTAGGATTAATTGCCTTCGCTTGTGCACATCAACTCTTATTTGTATTTGGTGTCGTTTATCTAATGGGATATATGCATATTTCACTTATCGAAGCACTAAAAGTCGGCTACTTACCTTTTGTTGGTGTTGATGCAGCTAAATTTATTATTGCAACTTGCGTAATGTTCTCATTATGGCGCCACCACGCACGCAAATAACCATGCAAATTGGCGATATTATTTTCCAAGCCCAGAATGAAGAAAGCGAATTCAATACAGCGATCACTCATTCTGGTGCCCAAATCAGCGCTGATGACATAATCAATCAAATAAGCCATGTTGGGTTATATATTGGCGATAATATCGTTATTGAAGCCACCCAAAAACATGGGGTAATCTATACCCCCCTTAATGACTTTTTAGCCGTTGCAAAATATAATCTTGTCGCAACCATTTATGATGAGTCAGTCATCAAAAATGCATTAACACGAGTTCAAACCTGCCTTGGGTTGCCCTATAACCATAGTTTTCGAGCAGATGATAAGGGCTTTTACTGTAGTGAACTGATTACTTTTGCCTTTAAATACCCGTCAGGTAAAGATTATTTTCAATTATATCCAATGAATTTTAAAGATTCTGTTACTAACCAAATTATCCCCTATTGGATCGATTATTATCGAGCACTTAACCAAACTATTCCACAAGGTGCATTAGGTTCACATCCACAACAGTTAATGCGGCAAACACATTTATTTAAAACTATCCGAACATATTAAGCTTAGCAAATAAAGTCAATAAAATAGGTCAATTGAACATAAAAAAGCGATTTGAAATAATTTAATTGTTGACATAGCGACATTAAATCTATAATATGCGCGCTACATTTCGGTTCCTCCATAGTTCAGTCGGTAGAACGGCGGACTGTTAATCCGTATGTCACAGGTTCAAGTCCTGTTGGAGGAGCCAACTTCATTCACCTTATGTTTTTCCAACCTTAGCAAATCATTAAAATTATCAATTTTCAAAGTTACTCATCAATACTTGGTGTTAAGCTAACTAGAAAGCTTATTTAGATGGTATAATGCTGTGGAAATTATATGTCTCAATCATCCTTCAATCCTGCAAAACGTTATTAAGCAAAATTGTTTTGTAAAATCTTAAATGATAACGGTTTAACGATATTATCTAAATGAGTTGGAACTGTGGCTCACCGCTAGAATATAAAATTTAAAAAATTATTTTTAGCTGATAAATTGAAAGAATATCTTGCAAAAAAAATCAATCAATAGCATATTTAATACTATTTATTTGATTTAAAGCTTATTTTTAAAATAAGTTAGCTGCTAAAACGCATTTATGAACAATGGCTTAAACGATTAACAATCGTCAATAATTTCTAATAAAATTAATATAAATTTTGTAAAAATGAAATTTAGGAAAAAGAATAATGCATATACATTTTATTATTCACGAAGATTTCGAAGCACCTGGCGCATATGAGCAATGGGCAAAAATACATCAACACACAATTAGCTATTCGCGTGTCTACCTTGGTGAACCCCTTCCAGATAATATCAATAGTATTGATTTTCTAATTATCATGGGTGGACCACAATCACCGGCAACTACAAAACAAGAATGTGCCCATTTTGACTCGTTAGCTGAGCAAGCTATCATTTTATCTGCAATTAAAGCCAATAAAGTTGTTATTGGTGTTTGCCTTGGATCACAATTAATTGGCGAAGCACTTGGTGCACATTACGAACATAGCCCAGAAAAAGAGATTGGCAAATTCCCAATTACGTTGACCGAAGCGGGTAAAAAAAATCCGTTATTTTCTCATTTCGGTGATAGTTTAGCTGTCGGTCACTGGCACAATGATATGCCTGGTTTAACTCAAGATGCCCAAATCATTGCCTATAGTGAAGGCTGTCCACGGCAAATTATTGCTTATGGCAAATTGGTGTATGGTTTTCAATGTCATATGGAGTTAACTCATGAAGTGGTTGCTAAGCTCATTGCACATTCTCAAGATGATATTAGTCAAGCTGCAAATTATCGCTTTGTCGATACAGAAGACAAATTACGCGCGCACGATTATAGCCAAATGAACTTAAAGTTGTTTATTTTTCTCGATAAACTTAACAAGTATTATCACTCCACCTGTAAAAATTGATCCATTATTCGATATAAAAACTGTCAATTATGCAAAAAATTGTAGTAGATAAACCGGAAAAACGCAGCCCTTTAAGGTTAAAATTAGGAAAAGAATACTTTATTTTAAAACGTAAACTAGATTGGTGGAAAAATCGTAAGCTATATAGTACTGTCGACATCAATAATCACGCGTGCCGTTATTCCCATAAAAAACATCAATCGGTTTTATTAAGGCAGTTAAAAGATGTGGATATGTATCTGCAATACAACAAAATCACCAATCTACACTTAGCGGTAGAAAAACTCAATGGTTCAATCATAAAACCGAATCAACGTTTTTCGATCTGGCATAACATCGGGCGCCCAACGAAAAAGCGCGGTTTTTTAGAAGGTCTTTCACTGCACAATGGCAAAATTGGTAAAGATATTGGTGGGGGACTTTGTCAGTTAGGCAATTTAATTTATTGGATGGTTTTGCATTCTGAATTAACGGTTATAGAACGCTGGCGACATAGTTTTGATGTTTTTCCTGATGTAAACCGCACTCGCGACCTTATCTTATAACTATGTTGATTTGCAGCTACTCAACAAAACCAATACAACATACCGCCTTAATCTTTGGCTTGATGATAAATATTTACATGGGGAACTACTTGCTGATACTCCGTTATGTTATCAATATGAAGTTTTCGAAACCGATCATCGCATTGAGCAACAATGGTGGGGAGGTTACACAAGGCACAATAAAATATGGCAACGAAAAACCCATTTAATAGATCATTATCAGCAAGAAAAGCTGATTTGTGAAAATCATGCCATTATGATGTACGTACCCTATTTAAAAAATAGTGAAGATTAATTAACAACCATAAGAAAATAGTAATTTTCACAAACAAATAGTCATCAACTATCTAAATAATAGTTTGTGAGCCATATTAATAACTCGTATACTGCTTAAATTAAGTAGTTAATAATAATATATATGAAAGGAGCAACTTCATGGCCTACACTTTACCAGCGCTACCTTATGCGTATGATGCATTAGAACCTTATATTGATGAACAAACTATGCATCTACATCATGACAAACACCATCAAACTTATGTCAATAATGCCAACGGCATTTTAGAAACACTATCTGATGAAATCAAACAATTAAGCCCTGAAGCTTTATTAGCTAATTTGGACAAAGTGCCAAGCGATAAAGTTACCGGAATTAAAAATAATGTGGGTGGGCATGTTAATCACACTTTATTTTGGGAACTACTAAAAGTGGGAACTGAACTTAAAGGTGAACTAAAAGCCGCAATTGAAAAAGATTTTGGTACAGTTGATGCATTTAAAGAAAAATTTTCAGCAGCAGCGGCAAGTCGTTTTGGCTCAGGTTGGGCATGGTTAGTATTACAAAATGGTAAACTTGCAGTTGTATCAACAGCAAACCAAGATTCTCCGCTAATGGGTGAAAAATATTCAGGTGTTTCTGGTACACCAATTTTAGCACTTGATGTTTGGGAGCATGCTTATTATCTAAAATACCAAAATCGTCGTGCTGATTACATTGGTGCATTTTGGAATGTCATTAACTGGGACAAAGTGGCTGAACTTTATGCTCAAGCTAAAAAATAATTAATTTAAATAGTTCTGTTTTGAGTTAAAAATGACGCATGATGCGTCATTTTTATTTTCAACAATAATGTATCAAAGCAAGGATAAGACATAAAATTGCTAATTGCTAATTTATGTATAAATCCGCTACAATGTGCGATTATGCCAAAATTATAAAAACCAACAAAAATAAAACATGTTTGAAATTAATCCAATAAAATCCAAAATAGCTGAACTTACTGAGCGCACAAATGTCATTCGGGGGTATCTTTGACTATGATCTCAAGAAAGAACGTCTTGAGGAAGTCAATGCCGAATTAGAACAATCCGAAGTTTGGGCCGATCCAGAAAAAGCACAAGCATTAGGCAAAGAACGCGTTGCGCTAGAAGAGATCATCAATACCATCAATACCTTAGAACAAGGTCTGGACGACGTCGAAGGTCTACTTGAACTTGCTATTGAAGCAGAAGATCAAGACACTTTTGACGAAGCCAATCAAGAACTTGAACAACTCGAAAAAAAGCTAGCTGGTCTTGAATTTCGCCGAATGTTCTCGGGTGATTATGACAGTGCTGACTGTTACTTAGATATCCAATCAGGCTCAGGTGGTACTGAAGCCCAAGATTGGGCGGAAATGTTACTGAGAATGTATTTACGCTGGGCTGAATCGAAAGGTTTTACAACCGAAGTGATGGAAGTATCAGACGGTGATGTAGCTGGCATAAAATCAGCCACAATCAAAGTAACCGGCGATTATGCTTATGGTTGGTTACGCACTGAAACCGGTGTCCACCGCTTAGTACGAAAAAGCCCATTTGACTCAGGAAACCGCCGTCATACCTCATTTGCATCGGTATTTGTCTATCCAGAAGTTGATGACAATATTGATATCGACATCAATCCAGCCGATCTGCGCATCGACGTTTATCGTGCATCGGGCGCGGGTGGTCAGCATGTCAATAAAACCGAATCTGCTGTACGTATTACCCACGTACCAACGGGAATTGTGACACAATGTCAAAATAACCGCTCGCAACATAGTAATAAAGATCAGGCCATGAAACAGTTAAAAGCAAAACTGTATGAGCTTGAAATGCACAAAAAGAATGCCGAAAAACAACAAATGGAAGAAAACAAATCCGATATTGGTTGGGGCAGCCAAATTCGTTCGTATGTACTTGATGATTCACGAATCAAAGACTTACGCACAGGCGTTGAAACACGCAATACGCAAGCCGTTTTAGACGGTGATTTAGATCAATTTATTGAAGAAAGCTTAAAAGCCGGTTTATAACTGGTAATAAATAAAAGGTAAAATTATGTCAACACAGCAAGAGCAACAAAACCATATTGAAGAGTTAAATAACGAGCTTACAATACGTCGTGAAAAGCTAGCTGCAATTCGCAAACAAGGCATTGCTTTCCCGAATGATTTTCGTCGTGACGCAATTTCAAGCGATCTTCATAAATTGTATGATGATAAAACTAACGAAGAGTTAATTGAAAATAAAATTACTGTCACTGTTGCCGGTCGAATGATGATGCGCCGTATTATGGGTAAAGCCTCATTTGTATCATTACAAGATGTTGCAGGGCAAATCCAGCTCTATGTCACTCGTGATGATCTACCCGAAAATTACTACAACGAACAATTCAAAAAATGGGATCTTGGTGACATCGTCGGTGCTAAAGGTTACTTATTCAAAACCAAAACAGGTGAACTATCAATTCATTGTGAAGAAATCCGCCTACTAACTAAAGCATTACGCCCATTACCAGATAAATTCCACGGCTTAGCAGATCAAGAAATGCGCTATCGTCAACGTTACCTTGATTTAATTACTAATCAACAATCACGTGACACCTTTATTGCTCGCTCAAAAGTGGTAACTGAAATTCGTAACTTTATGTTAGAAAATCACTTTATGGAAGTCGAAACCCCAATGATGCAAGTCATCCCAGGTGGTGCATCAGCCAAACCATTTATTACTCACCACAATGCGCTTGATTTAGATATGTATCTACGTATTGCCCCTGAACTTTATTTAAAACGTTTAGTTGTAGGTGGTTTTGAACGAGTATTTGAAATTAATCGAAACTTCCGTAATGAAGGCGTATCACCAAGACATAATCCAGAGTTTACCATGATGGAAATGTACATGGCTTATGCCGATTACAAAGACCTGATTGTTTTAACTGAAGCATTATTCCGCCGCCTTGCAATCGCCGTAACGGGTAATCCAGTTGTACAATATGGCGAGCATACTTTCGATTTTGGCAAACCATTTATCAAAATGACTATGCGTGAGGCAATTTGTCATTACCGCCCAGAAACCAATAATGCTGATTTAGATGATTTTGATAAAGCGTGTGCAATTGCCAAAGCTGTCGGTATTAAAATTGAAAAAAGTTGGGGACTCGGTCGAGTAGTGACTGAAATTTTTGAAGAAGTTGCCGAGGCTAACTTAATTCAACCAACGTTTATTACTGAATATCCGGCTGAAGTATCGCCACTTGCTCGCCGTAACGACGAAAATCCATTTGTAACAGACCGATTTGAGTTCTTTATTGGTGGACGTGAAATTGGTAACGGCTTCTCAGAACTTAACGATGCTGAAGACCAAGCACAACGTTTTGCCGATCAGGTATCGCAAAAAGATGCGGGTGATGACGAAGCAATGTTCTATGATGAAGATTATATCACCGCATTAGAGCACGGCTTACCGCCAACAGCTGGACTAGGAATTGGGATTGACCGAACAGTAATGCTATTTACCAACAGTCATACCATTCGTGATGTCATTTTGTTCCCAACTATGCGTCCAATTAAATAAACCAAATACCACAAAAAACTCATCTATTAAAAAATAGGTGAGTTTTGTCAGTAAGCACTTATATTTTCTTTAACTTTTCTAAAATTATTTTACTCACAATAAGCATATTATATATGCAATATATATCTAATTAGGCTTTTCCAATTGCCAATCAAGTTCACTTAACATTAATATAATTTAGCATCATGCTTAACGCCACACATGTAGCCTATAACTTAATTAGTAACAGATAAATAATATAGTAAGTTATTGCTCACTATAAACATGACCACTAAACGTGGATTACGAATATATAAAGGTTTTATCAGGACTTTTCATTAAACTAAATACTGAGAAGTGAATTTTACATAAACATAACTTAGCAATCATAGAGTATATTTGTTTGATTCATACTCAAATAAGTTATTAACTTACGCTAAAGCAAATCAGCAATCTTTGCGTTTTTAATGCTCACTATTATTTAGCATTAGGTTCACTTAATTACATAAATAACCATAATATGATAATCAATCACATATAGTTTAACCTAGAAAGTAAGTACTTAATCACTTTAAATCATAACCGATTGTTCATTAATACAATAACTTAGCCTTTATGTAGATTTTGGATTCGCAAGCAACGTTGGCTATAAATTTAGCCAACGTGATGTTACTGCAATTTACTCAACTATATCGGTACAGGCTTAGACACCACAAAATTGCTATTTATCGCTCACAAAACCATTTAAGTTAACGAATATTTAACGAATAAACACTATTTTTGCTAACCCTCAACTTTCGTGCTCAAGAAATAAGCACTAAGGATAGACGCAAACCAGATCGTTCCGGGACGAGGAGTAGTTGTGAACGGCGCCTACGTCGAAAAAAACAATGAACAGTGTCGAATCATCACCGATGGCAATAGCGGTGCTGCCGGCAAAAATGGATGAGATATAAAAGTGCACATTGCCCCATTCAGAAAGGAAACCTGCGCCGATATTAGCATCGGCATAATTATCACTGGATGGTGGTGTGGCAGGTGTCCATGATGGTCCCCATCCCCAACGCCTGTTAACTGCGTTAGTTAAGTCTTTTACCTGTGGCAAACGATAACCACCGCCTAAACTACTACACCAGGATGAGGCGCTATCAACAGTAACATCGCCTACGCCTAGTGGGCGGGCAACGAACCACTGCTTTAACTCAAAACCATAGCTTAATACCGTTTTATTACGACTATCTTTACCCTCTATCACAAAAGTCTGCGGCAAGCTAGCTGGAGCCACACTACCCGGTAATGCTGAATCCTGTAGGGCTTTTGTTGCTGCAGGACCAGTAAGCGTGACACGTATGAAATTTGGATTAGTGGGTGATGGTGTCATGGTAGCAGTAATACCACCTTGAGTGACAGTTGGCCAGGTTAATGTAGAGCTATCAATACCTTCTATGTCTAAATCAAAATACAAATTATTAGCACCGGTAGTCGGGAAGTTAAGCTTGTACTGTGATGGCTCAGCTGCTTGCTTTACAAAACCTCTTTGTCGATTCCAAATATCGGAAGGTTTGGAATAAACGGGCCCCCCCCGACCCGGCCATGCGTAACAGATTTTAGGCGCGGATTTAGGTCTGGTGATATAATAGGCAGCCGTGCTACCACTAAAATTACCACTATTTGGTACCCCATACTGGGTGGTTAAACTACCATCAGTACTGGTTAATTCTACTTTATAAGGTGCCATACAGCTATCTATGTTGGCACTATGCGTCACGGCTCGATTCAATTTATCGGTAATGATCACGCTTAAATTACCAGTCGCGGTAATTCCATTAGTACCCTGACCATCACCATCATCATCCCCCCAATAATTGTAAGGCTCACCAATTAAGTCATTTAAGGCGATAGCGTTAACAGTGGCAGGGACCAGCATTCCAATATCGCTAAAGTGCTCATTGGCTTCTGGGAGAACGATTGGATTATCCGCGGTTGAAGTATTATTGTCCGGTGTGTAGGTGGTTTGAGTCGTGCCGTCAGAGACGGTAATACCTAACAGCCCCTCAGTCGTGGTGACCTTAGTGACCCCATTATCAAAGGTTAAATACGGCGCACTACCATGAATGACTTGCGCCGTCGTTGCCGACAATGCTTGAGTCGTAGTGGCATACAGCAATAATAACCATGGTATCGATGTTAAAGTCAGTTTAGATAACGGGCCTGATACTTGAGTTTGCGTAAAAAACAAGGTTGGACATAAGATTAACCTTAAATTTACCGCTTTAAGTAAGCGATAGCATAACGCTAAACTAAATATGCATCTTTTGCTTACTCTGAATGCTGAAAAACGAGGGTGAGTTACCTTGCTTCGATGAAATAAGTTAAGTGTAGAAGTAAGAGTTGAATTAAATTTTAGCCTAAAGAGAGATTGGTGAGTTTTTAAAACATTGTTTTGCCAGCGCTGGTGTCTGGTGTCTGGTGTCTATAATTATACTTCATGGCGTTCCACCCGTCAACTAATCTGTTATTTTATTTGATTTTTTTATGTTAAATGGCTATAAATCAAGCTTAAATTAAGCTTAATTTTTAAAATTATAAGGCTATGATAAAAAAAAGTCACTCATTCAGCCGAATTATTTGTAAAGAAATGTAAATAACACCATAAATAATAAATGTTAATAGCCTTTAAATAGTCAAATATAGTTAAAATATAGCGGATTATTTTTTTATTCAAAAATATATCACCCGCTTGTTTATTAAAGTTCTGAATAGATGTTTTGGAATTTAGATGGGTTAAAATTTCGGATGTTGCTTGTTTTATGACGTTTTCTCTTTGGAGAAAACGCCCGACGCCCGAGTAAAGAGGGGATTATATGATCTTCCCCAAATTACTCGTATCGTTCATTTTTGCTTACCGATGCTATCGGCTAGGATTACCCCCTGCCGCTGAAACTGTCCTGTTGTTGCTTAACCTTTATTACGCCTTATTAAACGCCTACGACTTAAGGATTAAGGACTAAGAACTAATGACTAAGGATAGGCGCAAAACCCGCGGAAGCTGTTGACGGGGTCGATGCTGTCAACGTCGCCGTCGTCCGAGCCGACATAGAACGGGGACCTACCGTTGCTGTCACTTGCCCAGTAGAAGTAGGAGACGAAGCCGGCAGCGGCATAACTGTACATGTAGCCCCATTCGGTGAACAAACCCGCACCAATATTACGCTGGTAATTATTTTGAGTTGATGCCGGCGTGGCGCCATCTATGCCATTAACGCATGGAAAGTTGCTATTATTGACGCCACATTTCGCGTTAGTTAAGTCTTTAACCTGTGGCAGACGGTAACCACCGCCTAAATTGCGACACCAGGATGATTGGTTAGGATAGTTATCTGATTTATTTCCGCGATTAACGAACCACTGCTTTAACTCAAAACCATAGCTTAATACTGCTTTATTACTGCTATCTTTACCGACTAACACAAAAGTCTGTGGCAAGCTGGGAGTAGCAATACTTCCTGGTGTGGCTGAACTTTGTTGCGATGATGTTGCCGCCGGACCAGATAGGGTGACGCGGATGTTATTAGCATTATCGGGTGATGGCGTCATGGTGGCGGTAATACCGCCTTGGCTGACTGTTGACCATGTCAATGTTGAACCGTTAATACCACCTATGTCTAAATCAAAATACAGATTATTTGCCCCAGTAGTGGGGAAGTTACGACTGTAACTTGATGACTCAGTGGACTGCACTAAAAAACCTCGTAGTGGATTCCAAATATCAGCGGGACCGGCGTAGATGCCGGTGCCCAAACTCAGATTCGGTTTGGCATAACAGATTTTTGGTGCGGCTTTAGGACTGATATAATAAGTAACAGAACTACCATTGAAACTACGACTATTAGGCCGCCCATACTGGGTGATTAAACTACCAGCAGTACTGGTTAATGCCACTTTATAAGGTGCTTGACAGATATTTAAAGTAGCACTACGACTCACGGCTTGATTGTCTTTATCGGTAATACGTACGCTTAAATTACCGGTTACGGTAATACCATTAGTACCCTGACCATCACCGTCATCATCTCCCCAATAATTATAGGGCGCACCAATTAAAGCACTTAAGGCAATGGAGTTAGCAAGGGTAGGTACCAACATCTGTACATCAGCTAAGGTTTCACCAGCATTAGGTAACACTATAGGGGTAGTCGCTGAAGTATTGATTGCCGGAGTAATGGTAGTACCATCAGATAATTTAATCCAAAGCAGCTCCTCAGTAGTGGTAACTTTAGTTACCCGATTATCAAAGGTTAAATAAGGCTGAGTGCCGTTAATTACCTGCACGGTAGTGGCGGATAATGCCTCAGTATTAAATGAACAGCATAACAATAACAATGATACTAACACTAAAACTAGTTTAGATAACGGGCATGATGCTTGAGTTTGAGTATAAGCCCCGAGTGAATTTAAGATTAACCTTAAATTTATATCTTTAATTAAGCTTAAGGATAGCGCTGAGCTCAAAGCGTATCTTTTGTTTACACTTATTGCTAAAAAACGATGATTATTTACGCTGTTTCGATGAAATAAGTTAAAAGTAGAAGCAAGAATTGAATTAAATTTTAGCCTAAAGAGAGATTGGGGAGTTTTTAAAACATTATTTTGCCAGCGCTGGTGTCTGGTGTCTGGTGTCTATAATTATACTTCATGGCGCTCCATCCGTCAACTAATTATTTATTTTATTTCGTTTTTTTATATTAAATGCCATAAATCAAGCTTAAATAAGCTTATTTTTCGGAATTATAAGGCTATGATAAAAAAAAGCCACTCATTCAGCCGAATTATTTGCAAAGAAATGTAAATAACACCATAAATAATAAACGCTAATAGCCTTTAAATAGTCAAATATAGTTAAAATATAGCGGATTATTTTTTTATTCGAAAATATATCACTCGCTCTTTTCGAAAAAATAAGCGACATTTTTAGCCGTTAATCAACTTAATAATTAACGGCTATTTATTAGTCAGCTGATTTATGAGGTAAAATTAAATTTAGTACAATCGCTAAAATTCCACATAAACTGATTCCTTGCAAAGCATAAGATCCAAAATCAAAAATCATGCCGCCAATACCAAATACAAGTACTAACGAGACGATACACATATTACGTGATACAGAAAGATCAACTTTATGTTTGACTAAAATATTAATGCCAACCGAAGCTATCGAGCCAAAAAGTAATACCATAATTCCGCCCATTACAACTGTCGGAATAGAGCTTAAAAAAGCACCAATCTTACCAATAAATGACATTAAAATAGCCCAAATGGCTGCCCAGGTCATTACTCTAGTTCTAAAATTACGCGTTAATGTGACTGCACCAATAACTTCTGCATAGGTAATACATGGCGGGCCACCAAAGAAACCAGCAGCAGATGTTGCTAACCCATCACCCAGTAACGTGCGCTGTAATCCTGGTTCTTTAGTGTAATCTTTACCGGTGACAGAACTAATGGCCATAATATCACCAACATGCTCGATTGTTGGTGCTATAACGATCGGAATCATATATAAAATGGCTTGCCATTGAAACTCAGGAAAAGTGAAATCGGGAATTTTAAACCAAGGTGCTTCGATGACTTGTTGAAAGTTGACAATACCAAAAATACAAGAAAACATGTAACCAACAATAATTCCAGCAATAATTGGTACTAATTTAAAAAAACCTTTCGCCCAGATTGCCACAATCAACGTCGTTAATAAAGAAGCCATTGAAATAATAATCAATTGATAGTTTTCTGCTGATAAACCGCTATTTTTACCCATTGCCATGCCAACCGCTACCGGCGCTAAAGATAAACCAATAACCATAATAATTGGCCCTGTTACAACTGGAGGTAAAATGCGATCAATAATATGGCTGCCATTAATTTTGACTAAAAAAGCAAAAAACATAAAAACCAAACCTGCCGCAACTAATCCACCTAACGTAGCTGGAATTCCCCACTGTGCAACCCCAAAAGAGATAGGTGCAATAAATGCAAATGAAGAAGCTAAAAATACAGGCACTTTTCCTTTAGTGGTTAATTGAAATAATAACGTACCCACACCCGCTGTAAACATTGCAACATTTGGATTTAATCCAGTTAAAAGTGGCACTAAAACCAATGCACCAAAGGCAACAAATAACATTTGCGCACCGGTAAAAATATCTTGCCAAGCATGTTTAAGTGGCGAGATATTATTGTTTATTTGATCAAGAGCATTTTTAGTCACGTGGTCCTCTCTTAATTACTCTATTAATTGATATTTATTTCTTTACTAAATAGCGGACATAAAAAAACCGGATAAACCGGTCTAAAATTTGAGATTTTATTTTGTGCCGAATATCTTATCTCCAGCATCGCCAAGCCCTGGTAATATATAACCTTTATCGTTCAATTTATCATCGATTGAAGCGGTATAAAGTTCAACATCAGGATGAGCTTGTTCCAATACTTTAATACCTTCTGGTGCGGCCACTAAAACAAGCACTTTAATATTTTTACAACCTGCTTTTTTTAGTAGATCAATTGTTGCAACCATAGAACCACCCGTTGCTAACATTGGATCAACAACTAAAGCCATACGTTCATCAATGTCAGAAGTTAATTTTTGGAAATAAGGAACAGGTTCAAGCGTTTCCTCATTACGATAAAAACCAACAACGCTTATACGTGCACTAGGTATATGCTCAAGTACACCATCCATCATGCCTAAGCCGGCACGTAAAATAGGTACTACGGTAATTTTTTTACCTTTAATTCGTTCAACTTGTACTGGTCCACACCAGCCTTCAATGGTCACTTTTTCAGTGGGTAAGTCAGCAGTAGCTTCATAGGTTAATAAACTGCCAACTTCACTAGCAAGATCGCGAAAATCTTTAGTGCTAATATCATGTTCGCGCATTAAACCAATTTTATGGCGTACTAGAGGATGTTTTACTTCAACTATTTTCATGGGAGGGCCTCAGTGTTACTTTTTATCATCTATTAGTAGGTATAAATAACCACTGAGCGATAATGTTAACATAGATCATTGTAACTGAAAACCTATAATCGTGAGCAAAACATAGCAAACATAAAAATAACATATTGTTTGTTAATATATTGTTACTATGTGTAAATATTTTGTTTTATTTATGTTTTTTTATTAGAAAAGTCGCCGCTTTAAATAGCAAAAGTCAAATATAAATAAAAAAAAGGAATTATAACAATGAATTGGTTTATCAGTTGTATGACAAAAAATTATGCAAACTTTAGTGGTCGAGCTCGTCGTAAAGAGTATTGGCTTTTCAACTTATTTGTAATCATATTTTTTTCGTATTAATGTTTTTAAGTTCGCTTAGCCAAGCTATGTCATCATTAATGCTTTTAGTTGGAGTAGTTGCAGTATTGGCATTTTTTATTCCAAGTTTAGCAGTGACGGTACGTCGTTTGCATGATACCGACAAATCAGGCTGGTGGTATTTAATTAGTTTCATCCCATTTGGTGGTATTGTACTGCTTGTTTTCATGTGTATAAATTCTACACCGGGTAGTAACAAGTATGGTGATAATCCGAAAGGATTATAATTGCTTGTTTACCTCATCAATTTTATTGATGAGGTTCTATTATTCCAACATTATTTTTATGCAATTAAATACTTTCTCCATCTAGATATTCAACAGACAAATCCACCACTTTTTGATCTATCCTTTCCCCATTAATTCTTTTTAATAATAGTTCTGCAGCTATTTTACCCATTTCAATTCTTGGAGTATGTATCGATGCTAATTTTGGATTCATATATTGACCTATTTGATGCCCATGAAAACCGACAATAGCGATTTGTTTAGGAATTTCAATGCCCATTCGTTGGCATTCAAGCAGTACGCCTAAAGCCAAATCATCGTTAGTACTAAAAATTCCATCAACGGCAGGAAACTCTTTTAAAATTTGGTGTAAAAAACGTGCGCCAAGTTCATAAGATGAGGCTTCTTTAGTCGCTAACGTACGCGGCGTTAAGCCTGCTTCTTGCATCGCTTTTTCATAGCCTTGTTGACGAATAATGCTACGTTGATCTTGCCTTGCGCTAAAATAAACAATATTGCGACGCCCTTTTTCGATCATACGATGAATCATATTTCGGGTTGCAGTAAAATTATCAAATCCAACCGCCATATCAATACACGGCGACACACTATCCATAATTTCAACCACAGGAACGCCCGAAATTTCGATCATTTTTAATGTAGCAGGATTATGGATTCTTTCAGTTAAGATTAATCCATCAATATTATAAGAAAGTAATGAACGAACCCGTTGCTCTTCTTTATCGGCATTGTATCCTGTATGAGTAATCATGGTCTGATATCCTTTGGCATCAGTTACCATCTCAATTCCTTTTAAAATATCCGCAAAAACTTGGTTGGTTAACGATGGAAACACAACCCCAATCGCATTACTTTTTGCATTTGATAACATATCAGGCGCTTTATTAGGGATATAACCAAGCTGCTCGATTGCCGCTGAAATTTGAGACTGTAATGGTTTAGACACCAAATTAGGATCGCGTAAATATCGACTCACTGTCATTTTACTTATGCCAATTAAATTAGCAATTTCTTGCAAACCAGTTCGCCGTTTTTTACTATAACTCATCACTGTTTTTCCGGAAGTTGTGGCTGCCAATCAATCGGTGTTTTACCCTGTTTTATAATAAGATCGTTTGCCTTTGAGAAATGCTTACAACCCAAAAAGCCACGATGTGCAGATAATGGTGATGGATGCACAGACGTTAAAACATGATGTTTTTGCCGATCGATAAATTGCCCTTTTTTTTGAGCGGGTGAGCCCCACAATAAAAATACAACACCTTCAAGATATTTATCAATTGCCGCAATAACATGGTCAGTAAACGTTTCCCAACCTATTTTAGCGTGGGAATGAGCTTGCCCTGCTTGAACAGTTAATACCGTATTTAATAAAAGAACACCTTGATTTGCCCAAGAACCTAAATAACCATAAGAAGGAATTTTGAAACCCTCAATATCCGTCGAAAGCTCTTTATAGATATTAAGTAACGATGGTGGTGGTTTAACGCCAGGTAGTACTGAAAACGACAAACCGTGAGCTTGATTAGGTCCATGATATGGATCTTGTCCTAATATCACGACTTTAATGTCATTAAAAGGCGTAAAGCGGAATGCATTAAACACATCATGCTGTGGAGGATAAATCACTTTACCTTTAGCTCGTTCTGATGCGACAAATTGCAATATTTGTTGAAAATAAGGTTTATCTTTTTCCGATCCAATGACATCATGCCATGTTAATTGATTACTCATACAATACCTATATTATTATTTCATATGGCTCAACAACATTATCAGCCGATAACATTAATTATACCTAAAAATAATAATAAACCTAACAGTAATCAAGTCCGTTTAATCTAAATAAACACGCTTAAAAATTCAATTAAACATAAATTAGACATAACTTGCTCGTTCAGCATCAATATTTAACGATCATTTTTGTAATAATCCAAGTTTATGAATTAAGATCTGAAATTTGGATTGATTAATAATCTAATTAATTTTATTAATGAGTAACACACTCATCATCAAAGTAATCATCCCAAAGGGATTAATGATATTTATGGTTATTGGCAATGCGTATACTTAGATGAATAATATAAAATATGCATAAGATCATATTTGTATTGATAATCGTATTGCTATTGATAAAAAGTTATTAAATGATAATAGGCTAGGTGTGGCATTAAAATTTACTTTTACCTTAAGTGAACCGCTTAAAATTGATGTAAAAAATACCGTTTTTAAGGCAACTTGATTTACCTAACTTATTAATCGTCGTTTTATTACTTGTAAAGTATTTTAATACAATTGAATAATAATATCTTACATATCAATCAGTTGATTAGTTTAAAAAAAATATTAATCAATTTTTATCAAAGGTATTACTTATCGAATTAATAGCTTTTTTTGACTTTAATCAAAACTTGAAAGTGCTATATTAACCTTAATTATTTTAGGGCAATAAGGCCCCGTTAGGAGGATTTAAAAATGATTACAGGTATCCAAATTACTAAAGCAGACAATGCAGCACTTCTTAACTCTTTCTGGTTATTGGACGACTCTACAAAAGAAGCTCGTTGTGTCGCTGCAAAATCAGTTTATAAAGAAGATCAAGTTATCCCAACTGCAGAACTTGGTCAATTCGAATATCGTGAAGTTCCATTAGATGTTGCTCCAACTATCAAAGTTGAAGGTGGTCAACACTTAAATGTGAACGTTCTTCGTCGTGAAACTTTAGAAGATGCTGTTCAACACCCAGAAAAATATCCACAATTAACTATTCGTGTTTCTGGTTATGCAGTTCGTTTCAACTCATTAACTGCTGAACAACAACGCGACGTTATTGCTCGTACATTCACAACTAAAATGTAATTTTAGTTTATTATCGAATGATTAAAACCCAGCTTATGCTGGGTTTATTTTTATGAAAAAACAAATTTCTTTGTTCTAAACTAGTCTACCCAAGCTAAATACTCCATCCAAGCAGGATCAAACTCACAGTCAATTTTTACTGATAGATCTTGATATTGATTTAATATATTTTGAATTATTTGAGTAGCAAAATGTTTATCTTCTACATACCAAAGCATAGTTCTTGTTGCTTGGTGTAAAGAATTTTGGGCATGAATGCCTTTCCTATTTTCACGGAAAGCGGCGCTAATAGCATCTTCTATATCGTAAACTAACGATAAGGTCTCTTTACAATCTAGCTCTATACTTAGATTAAGTCCATAACCATAATTAATATCACAAGCCAATGCATTAGCCGTTTCGTTACGCTGCACTAAGGTCGTATCATCAGGATCATCTTTACTTGCTAATTCAAATACAAACAATTGATCTTCACTTTCAGAAATAGGAAAAATACCGGTGTGTTTTAAATCATTTTTCCAGATATCATCAAATCGTTTAGCAAACTCTTCAGCCGTAATACTATTAGAATCAGGCATTGTGTCGACAAAATTAATTGATTGCACTTTTATAGCTAAGTCGTACTCCCCTAAAAGATGATCCAAAATGACTAAAGCTAATGTTTGTGCATAATTTATTTGATCTTTGGCGATTGTTTTAGCAAACATTAAATCCAAAGCAATTTTACGATGATCTTCATGATATTGAATCAATAAATCAGATGCCCCCAATGAAAAAGAGGTACCATTAAAATTTATTTCAAAATCAGAAATTTTATTAGCTCGTTGACGAAATGCCTCGATTTCAAATAGATCTAAACTAGGTGCTAATTTAACAATTTCTACTACTAGTTCAAAACGTTCAATTTTACCTTCAGCAGTAAAAATAATTTTATGTTTTTTTACCTCTCCCCCCATAATTTCGGCAATAACGTCTAATTGGTTTTCACTTAACAAGTTATTGAGCTTTTCCATTAAATCTAAAGGTTGCAATTCACTAAGAGACTGTTCTGACTGTTTAACTTTATTCCAAAAGGATTGGATAGCTATTTTGAGGTTATCATCTGGTGTTGATTGTTGAGCAATGACTACATTTTGTGGTCGCAATTTTTGCCAAAGTTTTTTTAAAAACATAAAAAAATCCTATAGATAAAAGTGATTAAAATTATATACAAATAAAAATAATATGTAATTCAATATACTACATCAATTTAATTTTGAACAACATCGATTATCTACGTTTGATACAAAATATTGCACAAAATTTAGCTATCAAGAATTAACAAAAAAACATTTAAAAATGAGGGTTTATTGATATGAACTAGATAAATAAAAATGGCGAGGTAGTTTTTCTGCCTCGCCATTTGTACATTATTGAAAATTATTAGCCAAAAAACTTTTTCACTTTATCAAAAAAGCTTTTTTCTTTTGGACTATGCTTAGAACTTTTATCGGCTTTAAAACTTTCGCCTAATTCTTTTAACAACTCTTTTTGTTTACCCGTTAAATTGACTGGAGTTTCAACCACAACATGACAATACAAATCACCCATTGTACTACCGCGTAATGATTTGACACCTTTACCTCGTAATCTAAACATTTTCCCTGTTTGTGTTTCGGCCGGTATCGTTAAACTGACTTTACCATTAAGTGTTGGTACTTCAACTTCGCCACCTAGTGATGCCAATGCAATATTAATTGGAATTTCACAATGTAAATTATTACCATCACGTTCAAAAATACCATGTGGTTTAACTTGCACTTGCACATATAAATCACCAGCTGGTGCACCGTTTAAGCCTGCTTCACCTTCACCGGAAAGTCGAATACGATTACCCGTATCCACCCCCGCAGGAATAGTTACAGAAAGTGTTTTTGTTTTTTGGATACGACCTTCGCCATGACACTTTTTACAAGGATTTTTAACTACTTTGCCTCGTCCATGACAAGTTGGGCACTCTTGCTGTACAGCAAAGAAACCTTGGCGCATTTGCACAACCCCTGCACCATGGCAAGTTTCACAGGTAACAACATCTGATGCTTTTTCTGTACCTTGACCATGACAAGTATCACAAGTAACCCATGTTGGTACTTTTATTTCTTTGCTGACACCCGCAGCGGCTTCTTCAAGTGTTAAGGTAATATTGTATTGCAGATCGGCACCGCGTGATGCGCTTTGCGCTCGTCCGCCACGACCACCACCAAAGAAATCACTGAATATATCATCAAATGCTGAACCACCACTAAAGCCGCCGAAGCCACCAAATCCACCGGCACCTGCTCCGGCACCACCGCCAAAACCTTGCTCGAAAGCAGCATGCCCATATTGATCATAAGCTGCTTTTTTCTGCGCATCGGTCAAAACTTCATAAGCTTCTTTCACTTCTTTAAATTTTGCTTCTGCTTCAGCTTTATTATCCTGATTTTTATCAGGATGATATTTCATGGCAAGGCGTTTATAGGCTTTTTTTATTTCAGCTTCAGTAGCACTTTTACTTACGCCTAATGTTTCATAATAATCTTTCTTCGCCATAATTTACCTTTATTTTTATTTATTACATAAACAACTAAACGGGCTTGAGTTACCTCGCGCCCGTTTAATGTGTTACATGTTTAAAACTCGTTGAAATAACTCATTAAAAAACACAGCGGTTAATGCTTATTTTTTATCATCATCAACTTCTTTAAAGTCTGCATCAACAACATCGTCTTGCGCTGTAGAGCTACTACCTGCTTGAGCTGACTGTTCTGCCTGACCTTGTTGCTGCGCTAGTTCAAGCAATTTTTTAGATGCTTCCATTAATGCATTAATTTTCGCTTCGATTTCAGCTTTATCTTCACCACGCGCTGCAACTTCTAATGCACTCACTGCATCTTCAATGGCTGTTTTATCAGCAGCTGGTAATTTATCGCCTGCATCAGACACTTGTTTACGCGTTGAGTGAACAAGGTGATCTGCTTGGTTACGAATTTGAGCTAACTCTTCAAACTTACGGTCAGCTTCTGCATTCGCCTCAGCATCATTTACCATTTTTTGAATCTCTTCTTCACTTAAACCTGAAGACGCTTTAATGGTAATATTTTGTTCACGTCCAGTATTTTTATCTTTTGCTGATACATGTAAGATACCGTCAGCATCAATATCAAATGTTACTTCAATTTGTGGCATACCACGCGGTGCAGCTTGAATACCATCAAGATTAAACTGACCTAATGATTTGTTATCACTTGCACGTTTACGTTCACCTTGTAACACATGAATGGTTACCGCTGATTGATTATCTTCAGCTGTTGAGAACACTTGACTATGTTTAGTTGGGATAGTTGTGTTTTTCTCAATCAAGGTAGTCATCACACCACCCATTGTTTCAATACCTAAAGATAATGGTGTTACATCAAGTAATAACACATCTTTAACATCACCACCAAGTACCCCACCTTGTACTGCTGCGCCCACTGCTACAGCTTCATCAGGGTTAACGTCTTTACGTGGTTCTTTACCAAAGAAGTCAGCAACCGCTTTTTGCACCATAGGCATACGAGTTTGACCACCGACTAAAATAACATCTTTAATATCAGATACAGATAAACCAGCATCTTGTAGTGCAGTTTTAACCGGATCCATTGAGCGTTTAACTAAATCTTCGACTAATGATTCAAGTTTAGCGCGTGTCACTTTAATATTTAAGTGTTTTGGACCTGATGCATCAGCCGTGATATATGGTAAGTTGATATCAGTTTGTTGTGCTGATGATAATTCAATTTTCGCTTTTTCTGCCGCTTCTTTTAAACGTTGCATTGCAAGTGGATCATTTTTCAGATCGAATCCTTGTTCACGTTTAAATTCATCAACTAAATAGTTAATTAAGCGTGAGTCAAAGTCTTCACCACCTAAATGAGTATCACCATTAGTTGCTAATACTTCGAATGTTTTCTCTCCATCAACATCGTCAATTTCGATAATTGAGATATCAAATGTACCACCACCAAGGTCGTATACAGCGATAGTGCGGTTACCCACATCTTTATCTAAACCGTAAGCAAGTGCAGCGGCTGTTGGTTCGTTAATAATACGTTTAACATCTAAACCAGCAATACGGCCCGCATCTTTAGTTGCTTGACGCTGTGCATCATTAAAATACGCTGGAACAGTGATAACTGCTTCAGTGACTGGCTCACCAAGATAATCTTCTGCGGTTTTTTTCATTTTCTTCAATACTTCAGCAGAGATTTGCGGTGGCGCAATTTTTTGACCTTTGACATCTACCCATGCATCGCCATTATCAGCTTTAACAATTTTATAAGGCATAATAGCAACATCACGTTGTACTTCGGCATCATCATAACGACGACCAATTAAACGTTTAATGGCAAATAGTGTATTTTGTGGATTGGTTACTGCTTGGCGTTTAGCGGGTTGACCAACTAAAATTTCACCATCTTGTGTATATGCAATAATTGACGGGGTTGTACGATCGCCTTCAGCATTTTCTAATACTTTTGCTTGACCATTGTCCATTACTGCAACACATGAATTTGTTGTACCTAAATCAATACCAATAATTTTACCCATAATCTTTTCTCCTCAAAACCTGTATTTTATTTCTTGTATATAAGTCTTAAATATTTATTTTCAAGAGCTTATTTTTCACAAAGAAATGTTATTGTTTCCACATAAATGGGAACATTATTATCAATATCAAGGGGGCAAAAAAATTATTTTTTCTTAAATCTTGATTATCAGCTTTTCTACACTTATTATTGCCGCTCTTTTTTATTATGATAATTATTTATAGGATCCTTATGGAACAAACTAAACTTGCAAACCCAGGTCCACTTGGCTTGATGGGATTTGGCATGACCACCATTTTATTAAATATTCATAATGCAGGATTTTTCCCTGTGATGACAGCAATCGTTTCTATGGGTATTTTTTATGGAGGGCTTGCGCAAGTCATTGCTGGAATTTTAGAATTTCGCAAAGGTAACACGTTTGGTACAACTGCATTCACCTCTTATGGTTTCTTTTGGATTGCATTAGTAGGAATTTGGTATTTACCAACCTCACCAGCAACTGCACCAACTGATGCAACTTTTGTCGGTATTTTCCTTGCGTTATGGGGGATTTTTACCGCTTTTATGTTTATTGGTACCTTAAAAGCTAATCGTGCATTACAATTCGTTTTTGCTAGTTTAACGATTTTATTTGCTTTATTAGCAATTGGTAACATTTGTGGCAACCATGACATTATTCATATAGCTGGTTTTGAAGGTATTATCTGCGGAGCTAGCGCTATTTACCTTGCCATGGCCGAAGTACTTAATGAACAATATGGCCGTACAATTTTACCAATTGGCGCGCCTAAAGGTGCTGCACATTAATAATATTAAGTCGTCATGCAATGACGAATAAGCGAGTAATAAAAACGGGGGATACCCCGTTTTTTTTATAAAAAATTACTCAATTAATGAATTATTTAGTGTGTTTGGTGAGTAAAGCCTTGCATACATTTACAAGAGATTGAGTATGCTTGGTAATTATTTGCTCTGATAGATAATTATCTTTTGAAGAGCCAGCATTCTTGATAAGAATTTTACTATCTTGATCGATATTACCAGATGTAATCATTAAGTAGTTGGTTAATTGTGTTGCCATTTCACCAGAATGAAAAGTCACACCATCTAAAGTTAGCATTGATGTTTTCGGTTTTAAAAAAATTAAATCCTCCCCATTACCAATACTATCGATAAAAATAAATTTTTTTTCTTTCATTTGTTCCGAATAGCTTTCTAACATTTTTAAACCATATTGGCCACCATTACCATCGTCGTATAAAACAAACGCAATTTTTTTCTTTTCTTTTTTATCAAGCTGATGAATTAAATTAATAATTGTAATAATACTTGAAGTATTACAAACAAAATTCTTTTGATTGGGAATGCCATTTTTGTATTTTAAAACAATAAAAAATAATAAAATGGTCGAAATAATCGACAATATTCCGGAAATACTAAAAAATCCCTCAACTTGAATTTTAGGAATAAAAACAAAGTAATTTAATATCAGTGACGCGATAAATAAGATAATAATAGGTAAAATACCTACTAAATAACCTAATTTACTAAATTGAGGCGTGAATGCGTATTTTTTCTGAAGATTAAAATTTTTAATACCGGTATCATAATAAGTACAAATAATTAATTCAGCTTTATCTAAATCACCAATATAAGCATTGTAATAATTTTCATATCGTCTTGTTGCTAACTTTAATTTTGCTACTTTGGCTTCAACACTATAACCTAATTGAATCAGTTCTTTCGATATTACTCTTAAAAAAGTAATTTTCTCTTTAGACGTAAATCGTTTACCAAAAATGACACAGTATCTTAGTACAAGGTCTTTAAATTTATCCATTTTTAATCATTATTTGAATTTAGAAAAACCGTTAGTGCGATTTATCATTCACACTAACAGCGAAACAAATAGATAATATTAAAATGATGATTATCTATTAAAGATGTGAGTTTAATCAATAATCATCTTCGTTTTGAGATTGGGCAAAATTAGCCATATTGCCAATAGCTTCTTGAATATTTTCTTGTCCTGCCTCAATACACTCTTTTGCTAAATCCAGTAGTGATAATGAATCCCTATTACATACAGCATTAATGACCATTGGCAAGTTCATACCGGTAATTATCCGGACATTCATACCTAATTTTTCCCACTCAGGCAAACATCGCATTGATGCGTTATAAGGCGAGGCACCAAACAAATCGACAAAAATTAATACACCTTTACCACTATTAAGCGACTTTGAACAATTAAACAAATCGGTTTTTAATTGATTAATATCTTGTCCTGGATTAAGCGATAATGATGCAAATTTATCTTGTTCACCAACAATCATTGTAACACTATCTTTAATCCCTTCAGCCATCTTGCCATGACTCACTAATAATACACCTATCATATTATTTTCCTCGATTATTCAAACATTTTAATCGCTTCATTTAACGTTACTTTTTTCAAAGAAGGGGTTGCTTGAAAATAGATATCCATATTGGGATAGCTGTTTTGTAAATCGATTAGCAAATCAAGTTGTTGTTTATTAATTGATACTTCTTTAATTATTGACGTTGCTCCCGGTACAAGTGGTAAACCACCAATATTAAGATTGGTTATTGGCACGCCCGCTTTAATAATTTTATACATAACTTCAATATTTTTAGTAATCAAAATAACATTAAAATCATCATACTGGCGATCATTCCAATATCTTACTGCACCATCTTCTTTTAATACTCTTATTTTATGCCCTGTGCTGGCACCAGCACCTAAAATAATATTTTTAGTAAACTCATCATTTGCAGAGTAATCATCGGCTACAAACAACGCATTTGCTCCTGCTGCTTTAGACACATTAGTGGCAACTTGACCATGAATAAGGCGACTATCTACACGCGCTAAAACGACTTTTCCCATAATTTAACCTCTATATTTTTTAACTTTATAAAATGCCAATAGCTGCTAATACACCGAGTATTATTGTTAATCCAACTAATGCTTGAGTTACCTTTAATCCTTTCTTATAAAAATAGAAATATAATCCCATCACAACCATAAGTGGCAAAACACCAGGTAAAATTTTGTCCAGTGTGTCTTGGATAACGAAATCTTTGCCTGATAAAGTAAATTTTAAACTTGATGACACTTTAATATAACTAGCAGCTAAAATACCCATCATAAACAACCCTAAAATGGATAGTGCTTCAATAATCATCTGCATTTTATTACCAACAACTTCAGTTGCCGCATTTCGACCTAATTTAAAGCCTAACTGAGCAAAATAGTACCCCACAAAAAGTTGATAAATGACAAAAGCAAAGAAAGGAAATAAAGCACCGATTGCTAGACCATCTTGAGCCCAAGGTAGCGCAATGGCTATGAAGATATACTGAATGGTTCCTGAGTCAATCGCGTCACCAATTCCCGCCAAGGCCCCCATTAAACCCGCTTTGGTATTATAAAGCACATCATTATCAATACTGATCGGTTTTTTCTGATAAACTTCATCTGCTCTTACAGATTCTAATGAAGCCATAATGCCTGAGATAGTACCGCCGCCCCAAGTTATCTGGGTATTAAAAAACAGTAAATGTCTTTGGTAAGCAGCAGCTAACTCACTTTTTGATTTATATAATTTTTTAAGAATTGGCATTAACCCCCACATTAACGAAGCAGCTAGATAACGGTCAAATGAGTGTGGGATCTCATTAGCATAATACCACCGTAACCAAGCAAAAGTGATATCTCGTTTAGTAATTGCCTCTGGCTTTAGATCGATACTTTCTTGTACTATTTGTGTCATTATAAAATTCCTCTTTCTAATCTATTAATCAAATAGTTACAGATTAATAATCATCATCATCAATTTGATTGTTATTATTTGAATTACTTCTTGGTTGATCTGCGACAGAATTAACTGCTTCACTTTTTGCTAGAACAAAAATAAATGCAATGATAGCGCCAACAATCGCGTAAGTGACCATGGTGATATTAAGTGGTTTTGCCATTACAGCCATAAAATACGCAAGTAAGAAGAAAATAATGTAACTTTTTTTACCAATAACATAGATAGTTAATGCAATACCGACAGCAGCAAGTCCGCCACCAATAACATTAAGGATGTGGAAAACTAATCCCCCTGCATTTGTTTTAATAACATCCGCAATAATTGGCGCACCAAAATACAGTGCTACAAACATAAATGGGACAAAAAGAACAAAGCTACAAATTATTGGTAGTATGATGATTGATAAAGTTAGACCAGAGCTATTTGCCTCTTGTGCATACTTTTCAGTTAATTTCATAATCATCGTATTAAAGAAAAATCTTAACTGATATAGGTAAGATCCCAATAATCCAACAGGCACTGCAACGGCAACTGCAGCGGTTGGTTCCATTTTACCCAGTAAAGCGACAGGAACCGCAACGGCTGTTGCAATGGCAGGTTCTGATGGCATTTGGCCGCCTGGCGAAAAAACGCCCATGTAGATTAGTTGAATAGCTGCTGTGGTTATCATGGCATTATGAATATCATTAAAGACAATACCGACAATTAACCCCGTTATCATCGGTGTAAATCTTAGTGTCAAAGTTGCCCCACCTAGCCCCCGAGACATAACCATCGCAACCCATACTGAAATAATCGCGGCTTGTAGAAATGTAACATGCATATCTTGCATATCTAAACTCCTTGATATTGTTATTATCAATTAAACTTTAAAATAAACCATTAAGAAACAACGGATTGCAATTGTAAATTATTGACAAAATTTTCTACATCCTGCACACATTTTTCACCCATACCTTGTAAACATTCAATGGCATAAGCTGAAGTATGAGGTGTGACAAGCACTTTTGGATGCTGGACTAAGGGATTATCGTTATATGAAGGTTCAACGTACATTACATCTGTTGCATGTCCTGCAACAACACCACTATCTAGCGCGTTAATTAATGCACTTTCGTCAATCAATTCGGCTCGTGCGGTATTTGTAATAAAAACACCTTTTTTCATCAAAGAAAATTGAGGTTGTTTTAAAATATGGTAGCTTGTTTCGTTTAATGATGCATTTAAAGAGATGATATCAGCATTTTTTAGCAAATAATCTAACTCAACAATTTCGATATTGTGTTTACTCGCCCATGTTTTGTTAACTTTAGGGTCAACAACCAGTAATCGAGCATTAAAACCGTGTTTGAATATTTCTGCTACGCGGCTACCAATATTCCCACATCCGATAACACCAACAGTTTTACCCGTAACATTGATGCCTAGAAAAGAGGCTCTTTTTTGCCATTCATTTGCCTTAACCGCAGCTTGAGATTGAACAGTTTGTCTAATTAATGCCAATAAATTAGTCACAGCATTTTCGGCAACCGCATCACGCTCCACTAAAGGCGGCACAATAGTGACGATAGTTCCATGCTCTTTAGCTGCTACTACATCAACATTATTAAAGCCGATACCATGACGTGAAAGTAGGAGTAAAGGTTGTTTTTTATTATCAAAAAACGCCTTGTTAAAAAATGGTCTAACACTTGCTATAACAATATTGAATTCTTGCAATGCGTCGGCGAGTTCTTTTCCGGGAATATTATTTTCAAAAGTAAAATGTTTTACTTCACCAATTTTTTCTAATCGTTTTAAATGATCAGGAAAATATTTCCCAAAACTACTTGAGTTGATTATTGCAATTTTATAATTTTTCACTCAATGCTCCTAATTAATCATACACCCTTACGTATTAATTATCGGAAAATAAAGGTAATTTACTTTCCAGACAGCCATAATGTGACTGGTAACATTTAGTATAATTTATAAGATTTAGAAAAAAGTGAATTTAGATCACAGATTTAATAAAAAACTTTTTCTATTAAATAGAGCCCAAAAACGAAAGATATTGGAAAGCCAATAAACTATTTTTGATAAAAAATCGCAATGCAATTTAGTTCATCAATTATCAAATTAACCAATCCAATTGAATCATACTTAAAATGAGTATCAGTAATAAAAAAATTGAGCACTGCAATAGGCAGATGGTGAATGATAAGATCTCGTATAGATAGGGCCATAAAGAAAGTATTTAGACTTCACTGAACAATAAAAAAGGGCATATAGCCCTTTTTATAATCAACTCAGATAAATAAGCGAGTATTTAAAGTTGATATATTACTTTTTATAAGCATCATTATGCACGCCTATCGCAGCACGACCTGACGGATCATTGAGATTTTTAAATGACTCATCCCACTCAATCGCTTTTGCTGTTGAGCAAGCGACCGTTGGACCACCCGGTACACAGTGAGCAGCACTTTCAACTGGGAATAATTCATCAAAAATTTCACGATACATATATGCTTCTTTTGAAGCGGGTGTGTTATATGGAAAACGGAATTTAGCATTTGCTAATTGCTGGTCAGTAATTTTACTTTCAGCAATCTCTTTTAATGTGTCAATCCAGCTATAACCTACACCATCAGAAAACTGTTCTTTTTGACGCCAAACAACAGATGCGGGTAAATAAGACTCAAATGCTTCACGGACAATATGTTTTTCCATTTTGCCGTTGCTGCCACACATTTTATCTTTAGGATTAATGCGCATCGCCACATCTAAGAATTTTTTATCCAAGAATGGAACACGAGCCTCAACGCCCCATGCTGCCATGGCTTTATTAGCACGAGCACAATCATACATATGAAGTGCCGCTAATTTACGAACCGTTTCTTCATGGAACTCTTTAGCGTTTGGCGCTTTATGGAAATACAAATAGCCACCAAATACTTCATCGGCACCTTCACCGGATAAGACCATTTTAATGCCCATCGCTTTAATTTTTCGCGCCATCAAATACATTGGTGTAGAAGCTCGGATGGTTGTTACATCGTAAGTTTCAATAAAATAAATTACATCACGAATAGCATCAATACCTTCTTGAATAGTAAAGTTAATTTCGTGGTGAACGGTACCAAGATGGTCAGCAACAGCCTGTGCAGCTTTAAGATCAGGCGCGCCTTTCAAGCCAACAGCAAATGAATGCAATTGTGGCCACCAAGCTTCAGATTTTTCATGATCTTCAACCCGTCTTGCTGAGAATTTTTTGGTAATAGCTGAAATAACCGAAGAATCAAGTCCTCCAGAAAGTAATACACCATAAGGAACATCAGACATAAGATGGCTTTTAACCGACTCTTCTAATGCTACACGAAGTTCGTTAATGTCAGTTTTATTATCTTTGACATTTTCGTAATCCATCCAATCGCGTTTGTAATAAGTTTTGATTTCACCTTCAGTGCTTGACAAATAACTGCCCGGCGGAAAAGCTTCAATCGTTTTACAAACTGGCACTAATGCTTTCATTTCAGAAGCGACGTAAAATGTGCCATTTTCGTCATAACCCATATACATAGGGATAATGCCAATATGGTCACGACCAATAAAGTAAGCATCTTTATTAATATCATAAAGAACAAACGCGAACATACCTTGTAAGTCATCAAGGCAATGAATGCCTTTTTCTTGATACAGAGCAAGGATCACTTCACAGTCTGATCCTGTTTGAAATTCATAACGATCTTTGTACTGATTTCGGAGTTCTTGATGATTATAAATTTCGCCATTAACTGCTAAAACTAATGTTTTATCTTTATTATAAAGTGGCTGAGATCCAGTATTAACATCAACAATTGATAAACGTTCATGAGCAAGGATTGCTTTATCAGAAGCAAAAATACCAGACCAATCAGGTCCACGATGACGCTGTAGACTTGATAATTCTAGTGCTTTTGTTCGTAGTTGTTCTGGATCTGATTTAATATCAAGAATACCTAAAATCGAACACATTGATTTTCTCCATTTAAAATCGCACACGCGATACTATTACAAAATAAAAAACTAACTAAAAAATTCACACCATTGTTATTAGTAAAATAAGGTATGTCAAACTATCTGTTTAACAGCATACACATTATTCATACACAATTAAAGTACAATGTGATTATACTTTTCCTATTACTGCGAAAAGCTAAAAATTATTTTTTTAACCAGCGACCTTGTTGCTTGATATATTGCCCTGCTGGGGTTTTCTCTTGAGCTTTACTACCCGCTCTTTTTTCAACTTCACTTAAAGACACATTCGTTTCAGCTGAGACTTTTTGATATTGTGCTTTACGAGCCTGGTTAATTAATTGAGCAATTTCACTTGCATTAGCTTCATTTTTAACTACACCTAAATAACCATCATCTTGCTCACCCACAAAACCTTGTGCTTTAGCTTGACTCAATGCATCCATTGCTTGATCTAAATTTAATGCAAAAACGGAAAAAGATAAAACCATCGACAATAAAACACATGATACTTTTTTATAGATTGTCATAACAACCCCCTAAACAATTACATCATAATTTATTTAATTGAATATAAATAACAAAAGTTATTGATATACCATATTAGATTTTTATTTATCAATATCAAAAATGCCAATCAAACACGAAAATTCAATTATTTAATATAAGCCTGACTTATTAATAATATTATCTAATGCCTTATCAACTTTAATATTAATTTGGTGATCTATTTTTACATTTAAATTAATATTAATAGGTTCACTTGGTGCTTCTACTTTAACTGTGGGTGAACATCCACTTAATATAGTGGCACATATCACCATTGCAATAACATTTCGTAGCATAAAATAACCTCTTATTTAAAAGATTCCTTCTTTAAATGTGCTTCAATACGTTGACGAATCGGTTCACTAATGTGATCTGATAATTGTAAACTCATCAATAATTTAACAATATTTTCTTGTAGATTAATATTTAAATTAACGGCTTTACCTTTTTTTATTTTTGGATTTTTGCCTTGAATGTTAATCGCTAAATTTGCTATTTCATCAGCATAATTAACACTAGCAGCAAGTTTAGTATATTCAAAATTCTGTAACACATTGGTGACTAATTGCATGTTAGGATTGTTTTTTGCATAATCTTGCAATGCTGAATTATTAAATGCTAAATACCCTGATGCAGTTGTAGCAAGTTCACCGTTTTCAATTGAGACATTATACCTATTATTATTTGCTGTTGGTATCTGAGTTATTTTGATTGGTAACATACCATCAATAGATCCTTCACCATTAAGTCCCTCAACCGGGTAAGTGGTTAAGATATCCTTTAATTGGATTGCTTTTAAATAGACTTTGATACTTTGCTTAAGTTTATTGAAATTTATTGTGCTATTGTTAACCAAAATTTTTCCAGAAAAAAGCGTTGACTCAAAGCGATGCCAACTTAATTTGCCTTTGCTTATGGCGTTAAAAGATGCTAAATATTCTCCGGCAAATTTTACATTTTCAAATAATATGCCGACATTCACATTTCGTATTCTTGTATTAAATGTTTCAATCAAGAACTTATTATCTTTAACTAAAAGTTGCCCACCACTTGATGCTGATTTAATTTCAACATTATCATAAATACCATCCAAATTTTGGATATTGAATCTTCCATCAATGATGACATTTTCAATAGTAACTGGAATTTTAGATTGCATTGCAAAATTTAGTGTGCCATTAAGATTAGCTAACATTAGGTTGGGTGAAATACTTACTTGCTCTGCATTTATTGTCGAGTTACTGACATTGAGTGAAAGACGATCATGTTTTAGCCACCCATTAAAAAGAACCGTTATTTTAGCATTTTTTATATTAGCTTGAGTTAGGACTGTATTAAATTCAGCAGTGGTGATATCCACTCGAGATTCAGCACGATTTAACAATAAATTAGCTGAAAGTTCACCACTATAATTTTTATTGAATGAAGCACGAAGTTGCAATGAATCTAACTGCTTTTCCACATTAATTTTAATATCAATAAGTTCATTGTGTTGCTGATAAAAACGTATTGAATCAATATGTATTAATTTGGGAAGCCATGTATAAAAACTAGCGAAATTGGAAAAGGGGCTATCTGATTGTTCAGTATGACTTTTATCATCTATTGGCAATGAATCTGTATCGATTTTACTTTGATTTGCTTGCCAGTAAATTTCTAAATCTGTCGCCGATAAATTCGACCAAGAAAATTTTAAATTTTTACCGGTAATTTTCAGTTGAGATTGTTTAGATAGGGTCAGTTCATCAAAACATAAACCGTTAAAACCGATGCTCATACCTCGCCAATCAACTGTAAGATCGAGTTCTTGTTTTAAACTCTGCCAATACCACCATCCAAATGAACTAAATAATAGCACAATGAGTAATAGAAAAGATGGGATCAAATAACGCTTCTTTAAACGTACCATTTAATATTCCTGACCCATTACATTCATTGCCGGTTTTGCCGGCAATGATAATTGAATCACACTGATGTCTGTTCCCGTTGATCAATATAAGCAAGCGCTTTATCTATACGAGCTAAAGTCCGTTTTTTACCTACAGCAAAAACGGTTGCATCAACCGATGGAGATTGACCAATACCCGTTACAGCAACGCGTAATGGCATACCCACTTTACCCATACCAACCTCAAGCTCAGTTGCGGTTGCTTCAATAGCATGATGAATTTTATCAATTTGCCAATCAAAATCAGCAATCGCCTCAATTTTCGCTTTAATAGCTAATAGTGGCGCTTTAGCAACTGGGCGTAGGTGTTTTTTAGCTGCATCAGCATCAAAATCATCAAAATCTTGATAACAATACGCACATGACTCAGCCATCTCTTTCAAGGTTTTACAACGCTCAGCAAACAATTTAATTATGGTTATAAGATCAGGACCTTGACTTAAATCATAGCCATGTTGGTTCATATGCCAAACTAAATGCTGCGCAACATAGTCGGCATCCAAATGATTAATATAATGATGATTCAACCAAAGTAATTTTTCGGTATTAAACGCACTTGCAGATTTACTTACTGCATTTAACGAAAATAAATCTATCATTTCAGATATCGAAAAGATCTCTTGATCACCATGTGACCAACCAAGACGCACCAAATAGTTAAGTAATGCTTCCGGTAAATAGCCATCATCACGATACTGCATCACACTTACTGCACCATGACGTTTTGATAATTTTTGTCCGTCGTCACCTAAAATCATTGATACATGCCCATACTCAGGTAGAGGTGCATCTAATGCTTTAAGAATATTAATTTGACGAGGCGTATTATTAATATGATCTTCACCGCGTATAACATGTGTAATTTGCATATCCCAATCATCAACGACAACGCAAAAATTATAAGTAGGTGAACCATCAGTTCGGCGAATAATTAAATCATCAAGCTCTTTATTGGCAATTTCAATTGGACCACGAATTAAATCGTTGAAAACAACAACGCCATCAACCGGATTAGCAAAACGCACAACATGCGGCTCATCATGAGTATGCTGTTTTTGTACAGCATCACAACGACAATGCCCATCATAACGGGCTTTTTCCCCTTTTGCCATTTGCTCTTCGCGCAGTTTTTCTAGGCGCTCTTTAGAACAATAGCAACGGTAAGCCGTTCCTTTGGCCAACATTTCGTCAATCACTTGATTATAGCGATCAAAACGCTTAGTTTGGAAATATGGGCCTTCATCCCATGACAATTTAAGCCAATTCATACCATCCATGATAGCATCAATCGCTTCTGGTGTTGAACGCTCAAGATCAGTGTCTTCTATACGTAAGACAAATGAACCCTTGGCATGGCGAGTATAGAGCCAAGAATAAAGTGCAGTACGAGCACCACCAACATGTAAATAGCCAGTTGGACTTGGCGCAAAACGAGTTTTAATTTTCATGAAATAATCCTAATAATAACAAAAGTAAGCTTGGTCATGAAAACTCAAAACCAACGCTTTTTTCTCTAATTCGACCCAATCAGTCAATAGAATAACTTTTTGATATAAATTCAGTTTAGTTGCTTATTCTAGCATGGTAAAAGGTTTCGGCAATAGCCGATTACTATCGGCAACATGATTGCGACAATCGTTAATACAGTTAAGTTGATTTAGACGATTTAATAGAAATCGTTGAACAAACAAATCTATGCGTGTTTTAACTAAAAATTAATGTGCTTCATCCCAATTATTACCCACACCGACATCCACTTTTAACGGGACTGATAATTGGTAACAATTTTCCATAATAGATTTAATTTCATTTCGATACGCATCAACTAATTCATGCTTAACCTCAAACACTAACTCATCGTGCACTTGCATAACCATTCTTATATTACCGGCTGACTGTTTTTTAATCCATTTACTCATCTCAATCATGGCAATTTTGATAATATCAGCAGCAGTGCCTTGCATCGGTGCATTAATCGCTGCGCGTTCCGCTCCGCGGCGCTCAATGCCATTTGTTGAGGTGATTTTTGGTAGATATAAACGTCGACCCGAAAGTGTTTCAACATAACCACGTTCAGCGGCTAACTGACGCGTTTGTTCCATATAGTTTTGTACGCCGGGATAACGTTCAAAATACCGATCGATATAAAATTGTGCTTCTTTGCGAGCTACATTGATTTGTTTAGACAAACCAAAAGCACTCATGCCATAAATCAGTCCAAAATTCACCGCTTTCGCTCGGCGCCTTTCTTCTGATGTCACTTCACTTTCGGACTTACCTAAAATTTCGCCCGCAGTTACGCGGTGGATATCTTTGTCATGAGCAAAAGCATTAAGTAAGCTTTTATCTTGCGACAAATGCGCCATGATACGTAACTCAATTTGTGAGTAATCCGCCGAGATGATCTTATACCCTTCTGGGGCAATAAACGCTTGACGAATGCGGCGACCTTCTTCATTTCGAACTGGAATATTTTGTAAATTTGGGTCATTAGAAGATAAGCGCCCCGTCACTGTACCAATTTGGTTATAATTGGTATGAATACGATGATCAATAGGGCTAATCATTAATGGTAATTTATCAGTATAGGTATTTTTAAGTTTTGCCAAGCCTCGATAAAACAGAATCATACGTGGCAATTGATAATCATTAGCAAGTTCACTTAGCACTTCTTCACTGGTTGATGGATCACCCTTAGGTGTTTTTTTCAATACCGGCAATTGATGCTTATCAAATAAAATGGCTTGTATTTGTTTTGGCGAAGCAGGATTAAATTTTTCGCCAGCCAAAAATTGTAGTTGTTGCTCGGTTTCCCTTAGTTTGCTGTCCAATTCCTTTGAATATTCATTGAGCAACTTAGCATCGACTAATACCCCTGTTCTTTCCATCTCGGCAAGTACCAGAGCAAGCGGCATTTCAACATCAGTAAAGAGTTTGATTAATTTTGAATCTTTTTCAAGGCTTGGCCACAATTTATTATGCAGCTGTAACGTAATATCGGCATCTTCAGCGGCATATTGAGTGGTTTTTTCAATATCAATGGCATCAATAGTTAGCTGTTTTTTATCTAACTTAGTCAGTTCATTATAAGTAATAGTTTTATGATTTAGGTAACGATGAGCCATACTATCCATATCATGACGTTCGGTACTATTTAATACATAAGACTCAAGCATCGTATCAAAAGCAATGCCTTGCACTTTAATATCATAATTAGCCAAAATACTATAATCAAACTTAGCATTTTGCGCGATCTTTTTGATATTAGGATTTTCTAAAATTGGTTTTAATTTTGCTAATACTTCATCAAGTGGTAACTGATCTGGAACCCCTAAGTATTGATGAGCTAGAGGAATATAAGCGGCTTGATAAGGAACCACACTTAACGATATTCCAACGAGCTTAGCATGCACATGATCAACACTATCTGTTTCTGTATCAAAAGCAAATTGTTTACTATTACTTAACTTAGTGAGCCATTCATCGAGTTGTGCCGACGTTAAAATGCATTGATAATCAGACTCTTTATTTTGTTTAACGTCTTCATTATCGGAAAATAATGGCACACCACCGCTAGGGGATGATTTTTGTTGTTTTAAGAAAGTACCTGCCATTAACTCTTTTTGCCAGCGGTGAAAACCATAATAGGCAAATAATTCGTTTAATGCATTCACATCAATATCACTTACCATCAGTTGTTCGCTAGTAAAATCCAATTCTACATCAGTTTTAATGGTGGCAAGTAAATAAGAGAGTTCAGCCTCTTTTTGGTTATCAATCAGTTTTTGTTTTAAAGATTTTGCGCCACGAATTGAAAGTTTTTCAATTTCATCAAGACGAGCATAAATATCTGTTATGCCACTAAATTCAGCTAATAAGCTTTGAGCTGTTTTTTCACCAACACCAGGAACGCCAGGAATATTATCGGAAGAATCGCCACGCAGTGCTAAATAATCAATAATTTTCTCGGGTGGAACACCAAATTTTTCGATCACCCCTTGAGGATTAAGTACGGTGTTATTCATAGTGTTAATTAAAGTAATGTTATGACTCACTAACTGAGCCATATCTTTATCACCAGTACTAATTAGCACATCCAGATTTTCGCTTTCAGCTTGTCTAGCTAACGTACCAATAACATCATCAGCTTCAACACCTTCAATACACAGTAAGGGTAATCCCATTGCTTTCAAAATAGTATGAATAGGCTCAATTTGAGGGCGAAGATTTTCAGGCATCGCTTCGCGGGTTGCTTTATATTCGCTATAAATCTCATTACGGAAAGATCCCCCTTTAGCATCAAAAACCACAGCAATATGAGTCGGATTAAATTGATTAATTAAACTACGAATCATATTAATGACACCAAAAATAGCCCCTGTTGGTTCACCTTTGGCATTAGTTAACGGAGGACATGCAAAAAAAGCACGATAAAGATAAGAAGAACCATCAATTAAGATAATGGGTGTGTTATTTGGCATCATAATCACCTAGGTTATGCTATATAATAGTGAATAGTATAACCTAATTGGCAATAATATTCTTATTATGACCGATAATATAACGTAAAAATGTTTAATGTAAGTCATACACTTTAGTATAAAAAACGCGTAAAAAACTGTATCTTACACTGTGACTGTTATATAATATCACATCTATTTTTTGCCTGAGTATTTGATAAATGACACAATTAAGTCTAGCTGCGCAAAAAGTCAAAGCGGCCTTAGCTGATAAAAATCTTGAAACGCCATCATGTCGTCTAGCTATGGATAATAGTGAGCGTAAGGCTAAAATTGAAGCTCATTTTCGTGAAATTATGAAGTTAATGGAACTTGATTTAACAGATGATAGTCTGGCTGAAACACCACATCGAGTTTCTAAAATGTACGTTGATGAGATTTTTTCGGGGCTTTACTATGAAAACTTTCCGAAGATCACCTTAATTGAAAATAAAATGCAAGTTGACGAGATGATAACCGTTCGTGATATCACTTTAACCAGTGTATGTGAACACCATTTTGTCACCATTGACGGCAAAGCAACTGTCTCTTATATCCCTAAAGATAAAGTGATAGGCTTATCCAAAATTAACCGAATTGTCGAATTTTTTGCCTCACGTCCACAAGTACAAGAAAGGTTAACTCAACAAATACTCGTTGCCCTTCAAACCTTACTAGGGACGGTCAATGTGGCGGTCTCAATTGATGCAACCCACTATTGTGTTAAGGCTCGAGGCATTAAAGATTCAAGTAGTAGAACAACGACAACAGCGCTGGGCGGCGGGTTTAAAACAAATCCAAGTACCAGACAAGAATTTTTACGAGCACTTAATCATTATTAACAATAATAACCCGATTTGATTGATATTGATGTTAAACCCAAACTTAGCATTAAATATCGGTCTAAAACATATTAAAATAAGTGATGTAAGACAATAACAAATCCGACTTTATATTACGTGCATCTTCAAGAAAGATTGGTATAATTCTCGGCTACTTAATATAAATAACATTGTTTTCATGAAGATTATCCGTGGTATCGCTAATTTAAAAAATCAATTTTCTCAATGCGTTTTAACATTAGGAAATTTTGATGGTGTGCATTTGGGTCACCAGCAATTAATTCATCATCTTATTAAACAAGGTAAAAAATTAAATTTACCGACTGTGTTAATGTTATTTGAACCACAGCCATTAGAGTTTTTTAATCCTAATAATGCGCCTTCACGGTTAACATCATTTCAAGAAAAGGTGATTTTTATTAAAGAGCTTGGGATTGATTATATTATAGCGATTCCATTTACTCAGACCTTTGCCCGCATGTCAGCTGATTGTTTTATTCAAGATTGGTTAATCAATAAGCTAAAAGCCAAATTTATCACTATTGGTGATGACTTTCGATTTGGATTCGAACGGCAAGGTGATATCAACCTTTTACAACACTATGCACATCAACACGACTTTGCTGTGGAAAATATGCCGACATTTGTTTGGAATCATTTAAGAATTAGTAGCACAGCAGTGCGCCAAGCTTTGTTGAATAATGATTTTCAATTAGCACACAGTTTATTAGGGCGTGATTACACCATCCAAGGTCGTGTGGTGCACGGTAATGCGTTGGCAAGACAACTCGGTTTTCCAACAGCTAATATTCATCTACATCGAAAAAAGCCTGCATTGCAAGGGGTTTATGTGGTTAAAGTTAAAAATTGCTGTAACCAACAACACTATTTTGGCATTGCTAATATTGGCTTAAGACCGACTATTCAAGGAAAAAAAGCAGTTTTAGAAGTGAATCTATTTGACTTTTCGGGTGACATTTATGGACAATATTTAGACGTGACTTTTGTCCATAAATTGCGCGACGAGAAAAAATTTGACTCATTGGCTGAGTTAAAACAACAAATTACACAAGATGTTTGCACTGCCAAACAGATCAGTGCACAATTAACCCATTAAAAAGAAGTAGTATCAACCAAATTAACTGGAATAAATCAGCATGACAGATTATAAAAATACACTAAACTTACCGGAAACGGGCTTTCCAATGCGAGGCGATCTTGCTAAACGAGAACCGGCAATGTTACAAAATTGGTACGATAAAGAACTTTATCGTAAAATCCGCCAAGTAAAAAAGGGTAAAAAAGCCTTTATTTTGCATGATGGACCTCCATATGCCAATGGCAAACTTCATATTGGTCATGCAGTTAACAAAATAATTAAAGATATTATCATTAAATCAAAAGGGTTAAGTGGTTATGATTCCCCATATATTCCAGGTTGGGACTGTCACGGCTTACCGATTGAGCAAAAAGTTGAAGAACAAGTAGGAAAACCGGGCGTAAAAGTAACACCTGCTGAGTTTCGTCAAATTTGTCGTGATTATGCCGCTTCACAAGTTGAACTACAAAAAGCCGATTTTATTCGTATGGGTGTGCTGGGTGATTGGCAAAATCCATACCGTACAATGGACTATGATACTGAAGCCAATATTATACGTGCTTTAGGAAAAGTCATTCAAAATGGTCATTTAGTTAAAGGTGCTAAACCTGTTTATTGGTGTACTGATTGTATGTCATCGTTAGCTGAAGCCGAAGTTGAATACTACGATAAATCTTCACCAGCCATTGACGTAAAATTCAAAGCGATGGATAACCAAGCTGTTGCTAATAAATTTGGTGTCAATACTGATTTAACCATCTATGCCGTGATTTGGACAACAACACCTTGGACATTGCCGGCAAGCCGAGGTATTGCCTTAAATGCTGACTTTGAGTATCAACTGGTACAAATCAATGATAAAGAATGCTTAATTTTAGCCACTGACCTTGTCGAATCAGTCATGAAACGTGCCGAAATTTCAGAGTGGAAAATTATTGGCAGCTGTAAAGGTGATGCGCTTGAGCTATTACGCTTTAAACACCCTTTCCTTGACTTTGACGAACCTATTGTACTCGGTGATCATGTTACTGTTGATGCCGGTACAGGTGCAGTGCACACCGCACCAGGTCACGGTGCGGAAGACTTTATTGTCGGTCAAAAATATGGTCTTGAAGTGGCTAACCCTGTTGGTGGCAATGGCTGCTATTTACCGGGTACAGGTGCAGGTTTAGATGGCTTATTTGTATTTAAAGCTAACAAAGTTGTAATTGAAATTTTAAAAGAAAATAATGCATTACTGCATTTTGAAAACATTGAACACAGTTACCCATGTTGTTGGCGACATAAAACACCGGTCATTTACCGAGCAACACCACAATGGTTCATCAGCATGGACAAACAAGGGTTACGTGCGCAATCATTAAAAGAGATCAAACAAGTTCGTTGGATCCCAGATTGGGGACAAGCACGAATTGAAACCATGGTAGCAAACCGCCCAGATTGGTGTATTTCTCGTCAACGTACATGGGGCGTACCAATGACGTTATTTGTGCATAAAGAGACCGAAGCGCTACACCCAGACACATTAGCATTAGTTGAAAAAGTCGCTAAATTAGTTGAACAAAATGGTATTCAAGCTTGGTGGGATGCTGATATTAGAGATCTATTAGGTCCTGATGCCGATGATTACCGTAAAGTACCCGACACATTAGATGTGTGGTTTGATTCCGGATCAACTTTCTATTCAGTCGTTGGTGTTCGTGCTGAATTTGCAGGTCATGAAGCAGACATGTACCTAGAAGGTTCAGATCAGCACCGTGGTTGGTTTATGTCTTCATTAATGTTATCAACCGCGATTGATAACAAAGCCCCTTATCAGCAAGTATTGACCCATGGCTTTGTGGTTGATGGTCAAGGCCGCAAAATGTCAAAATCACTTGGTAACATTGTGACACCACAAGAAGTAATGAATAAACTGGGTGCAGATATTTTACGTTTATGGATCGCCTCAACTGATTATTCCGGTGAAATGAGCTATTCCGATGAAATTATCAAACGCTCAGCCGATAGCTATCGTCGAATTCGTAATACAGCTCGCTTCTTATTAGCTAACTTAAATGGCTTTGACCCAGCTAAGGATATAGTAAAACCGGAAGATATGGTGGTGCTAGACCGATGGGCTGTTAGTATGGCTAAAGAAGCACAAGAACAAATCATACAAGCTTATGAAAACTATGACTTCCATAAAGTTGTTCAACGTATTATGCAGTTCTGTTCAATTGAAATGGGCTCATTCTATTTAGATATTATTAAAGATCGCCAATATACAGCTAAAAGCGACAGTATTGCTCGCCACAGTTGCCAAACAGCGTTATATCATATTGCGCAAGCCATGGTACGTTGGATAGCGCCGGTATTATCGTTCACAGCTGATGAAATTTGGCAATACTTACCTGCATCACAAAAATCAGAATTTGTGTTTGAAGATGAATGGTATTGTTCACTCTTTAGTTTATCTGATAGTGAAGCATTAAATAGCGAATATTGGGCACAAATTTTAGCTATTCGTAGCGAAGTCAATAAAGTGCTTGAACAAGGTCGTAACGATAAAGTGATTGGTGGCTCACTTGAGGCTGCGGTGACACTTTACGCTGATGAAAAAATTGCGGATGCTTTAGCAAAATTAGAAAATGAATTACGTTTTGTTTTATTAACTTCACAAGCTAGTGTTAAAACATTAGCGTCTGCGCCAAAATCAGCAATACAAAGCGATATCAAAGGTTTGAAAATTGAATTGGCTAAAGCGCAAGGTGATAAATGTCCTCGTTGCTGGCATTATACTGTCGATAATGATCCAACAACGCATTTATGCAAACGTTGTGAACAAAACATCCATGGTAATGGTGAAATCAGGCATTTTGCTTAATAAACAGTCATTAATTCATCAAACAAGGGTTATAGGCAACCACACTATAACAATTTAATTTCTTTACCGCCGACAATTGTCGGCGGAAACATAATGAGCATATACGCTATGAAAAAAAACAATGGGCTTTACTGGCTATTGTTAGCAATAGTTGTTTTTATTGTTGATATTGCAAGTAAATTCTGGATATTAGATCGCTTTGCTTTATATGAGTCAGTGAATCTTTTACCTTTCTTCTCAATCACTTATGTGCGTAATATTGGTGCAGCCTTTAGTATTTTTGAAGGCCAACGTTGGATGCTTGCATCTATTGCATTAATTATTAGTGGTGTAATTATCTATATGTTATATCGCAATACAGGCAGACAAAAATTAGAAAACTTTTCATTATCATTAATTTTAGGGGGCGCATTAGGAAATTTATTCGATCGCCTTTACCATGGTTTTGTTGTCGATTTTCTTGATGTCAATTTTGGTGATTGGCACTATCCAACGTTTAATATTGCAGACTGTGCAATTTGCGTAGGTATTGGATTATTTATTCTTAGCAGCTTAAAAAAACCCAAGAAGACCATCTAACATGCAAATTATTTTAGCGAATCCACGAGGCTTTTGTGCCGGTGTTGATCGTGCTATTACTATCGTTGAACGAGCACTAGAGTTATTTGGTGCGCCAGTTTATGTCCGTCATGAAGTTGTTCATAACCGCTATGTGGTTAATCGCCTTAAAGAGTTAGGGGCTATTTTCATTGAAGAGATCAATGAGGTGCCAGACAATGCTATTTTAATTTTTTCAGCACATGGTGTGTCTAAAAGCGTTCGTGAAGAAGCCAAACAACGTCAACTTCGTATATTTGATGCTACTTGTCCATTAGTCACTAAAGTGCATATGGAAGTGGCTCGATCGAGTTATCGAGGTGAAGAAGTCATTTTAATTGGTCATGCTGGACATATTGAAGTCGATGGCACCATGGGGCAGTACAATAACCCAGAAGGTGGAATTTATCTGATTGAATCCATTGAAGATGTTGAAAAACTAAAAGTGAAAAACGAACAACACCTTTGTTTTACCACGCAAACCACACTATCAGTTGATGATACAGCTGAAATTATTGCTGCACTAAAAAAGCGTTTCCCAAATATCCGCAGCCCTCGTAAAAATGACATTTGTTACGCCACAACTAATCGCCAACAAGCGGTTAAACAGCTCGCTTCACAAGCAGATGTGGTATTAGTTGTTGGCTCTAAAAACTCGTCTAATTCAAATCGTTTAGCTGAACTCGCTAGACGCAATAGCAAGCATGCTTATTTAATTGATTTTGCCTCTGATATTGATCCCGCTTGGTTAACCAATGCCCGCACAATAGGAGTGACGGCAGGCGCTTCTGCACCCGATATTTTAGTCCAACAAGTTATCGATCGCTTAAAAAATTTAGGTTGTACAACACTCACCGAAACCGACGGTATTTTAGAAAATATTACATTTGAAATACCTAAAGCACTTCGAATTGAAGTAAAAGCAAACTAACTGTTTAATTTGAGTGTTTTAGTTGCTCAAATTTTGCCAGTAGCTGATCATGGGTCTCGATATGCTCAGGATCAGCAATAATCGCATTTTGAATAGGGCAAACACGTTGACAGGTTGAATGATCATAATAACCCACACATTCAGTACATTTATTGGGATCAATTTCGTAGGTGTCAAACCCCATCGAGATAGCCTCGTTCGGACACTCAGGTTCACACATATCACAATTAATACACTTAGAGGTTATTTTTAACGCCATTACTTTGTTTTTCTTAATCCACTTAAAAAATTTGCGCCATTATAACGCAATCCTTAATAAAACCTAAGATAAGATGCAGTAAGCAAATTCAAAATTAGTCTGTTTTATAAAAAAGGTAATGTATGAGTATACCTTTATCTAAGTAAGATAATATAAACTATTAGATTAGTTAAATGAGTATTTTTGTTGAAATTCAAAAATATCTTCCAAATTTTCATGCTACAACCAAAGAAAGCCTTATCACACTTAAAATTGCTTAAAATATTTTCATAATTATTACAATTTATTATCGTTAGTTATCAATGGCATTTGATTTTATACGATACAATGACGAAAAATTTTATAAAAAATAATAGGATGAAAAGATTGTCAAAGTTTTTAAAAATTAAAAATATTGCTATAACCTTTATTATATTAGCCATTATTTATCTTGTTTATTGGATTTTATCCCCTTCTGAAAAAGCAGTAAATTATATTACCGCACCAGTGACTAAAAGTAATATTGAAAAAACTGTTCTTGCCGATGGAACCATCAGTGCTTTTAAGCAAGTAAGCGTTGGTGCTCAGGTTTCTGGTCAAATCAAAAAATTATATGTGGAATTAGGCGATGAAGTTAAACAAGGCGATATGATTGCCGAAATAGATGATCTTAAACAAAATAATGATTTAAGACAGTCAGAAGCTTCATTAAATAGTTTAGAAGCTCAACGTAAATCGAAAAAAGCAAAATTAGTTAACTATCAACTTACTTACGATCGTCAATTAAAGTTAGTCAATAAAGGGGTTGGAATTCAATCCGATTTAGATGCCGCTAAAGCTGATCTTGATGGAATTAAAGCCGATATAGCAGCACTAGATGCAGATATTATCAGTGCTCAAGTTGCCGTTGATACCGCTAAAGTGAACTTAGGGTATACTAAAATTCGTTCGCCAATTGATGGGGTCATTGTGGCAATTCCGGTTGATCAAGGGCAAACTGTTAACTCTGTTCAAAGTGCGCCAACAATAGTCAAAGTTGCACAACTGGATAAAATGACCATTGAGGCACAAATTTCTGAAGCAGATGTGATTAATGTAAAAAAAGGCATGCCTGTTTATTTTACAATATTAGGTCAGCCCAATAAACGTTTTGAGGGATTAACACTACGAGCAATCGAGCCTGCACCAGACTCAATTAATACCGAAAGTTCATCTAACTCAAGTACATCCTCTTCAACGACTAAAACAGCCATCTACTATAATGGTTTGTTTGATGTTGATAATCCAAATCACATTTTACGTATTTCGATGACAGCTCAAGTTTATATAGTGTTATCACAAGCTAAGGATGTGCTTACGATTCCATCACAAGCTATTGAAAAGAATTTAGATGACGATAAAGCTATTGTTTACGTACTTAATCAACATAATGATATTGAAGAGCGAAAAGTCAGTTTAGGTGTCAATAATAATGTTAATGTTGAAATCAAATCAGGGCTTAAAGAAGGAGAAGTCGTCATTGTAAGTAGTATCAATGGTGCACAACTCAATCCTAATGGACGGACCCCAAGGATAAGATTCTAATATGACAAATAATAACCCGCTGATTAAACTTGAAAATATAGTACGTGAATTCCCTGCTGGCGATTCAACCATAAAAGTGCTTAAAGGTATCAATTTGTCGATTAATGCTGGTGAAATGGTTGCCATTATTGGCGCTTCAGGATCGGGCAAATCAACTTTAATGAATATTTTGGGTTGTTTAGATAAACCCAGTTCGGGGGTTTATACTATTGGAGGTCGAACCACTAATCAATTATCCCCCGATGAATTAGCCGAATTACGTCGTGAACATTTTGGTTTTATCTTCCAACGTTATCATTTATTAAGTGCCCTTACTGCGCAAGGGAATGTCGAAATTCCAGCAATTTATGCTGGCGCATCTAATGAATTTAGGCAACAACGTGCTGTTGAAATTTTAACGCGATTAGGGTTAGAAGATAAAATCAATAACAAGCCGAATCAATTATCTGGCGGTCAGCAGCAACGAGTCAGTATTGCGCGAGCGTTAATCAATGGTGGGCAAGTGATTTTAGCCGACGAACCAACCGGCGCGCTAGATCGTAAAAGCGGTTTAGAAGTTATGGCAATATTGCGCGAACTTCATAAACAAGGCCATACTGTCATCATTGTGACTCACGATAGCAATATTGCCCAAAGTGCACAGCGCATTATAGAAATCAGTGATGGTAATATTATTTCAGATGCTAGTAATCCTAACTATCATGATGATGATGATAATCGACAAATAAAACAGATAGAAACAACCAAAACACAAGATAACTGGTTAGCCAAATACTATCGTTTTCGTGATGCATTTAATATGGCAATATTATCTATGTTATCGCAGCGACTACGTACTTTTTTAACCATGCTTGGTATTATTATTGGTATCGCTTCTGTTGTGTCAATGGTGGCATTAGGGCAAGGAACCAAGCAAAAAATTCTGTCTGACATTAATTCATTAGGAACAAGCACCTTAGAAATTTATGCTGGTAATGGATTTGGTGATCGTAATGCCGATAAAATCACAACATTGCGATCTTCTGATGCTGACTTTTTAGCCAAACAAAGTTTTGTCCATAGTACCACGCCTAACCTTTCAACTAGTGTCTATTTTCGCGTTAATAATTTGGCGGTAACAGGAACGGTTAATGGGGTTGGTGAACAGTATTTTACTGTACGTGGTTATAATATAACTAAAGGTAAAGCGTTTGATCACGCAAGTGTTCTGTCGTCCGCGCAAGATGCTGTCATCGATGAAAATACCGTTAATCGCTTATTTAATAATCAAGATCCAATTGGTAAAATTATTATGGTTGGGCAACTACCAGTTAAAGTCATTGGCATTGCTACTAAACAACAGCAAGGCTTTGGTAGTAATGAAAGCCTGAATATTTGGTTACCTTATACCACAGTGATCAATCGCATGGTTGGGCAAACATCATTAAAAAGCATTACTGTTAGAGTAAATGATAATGTTGATCTATCCGTAGCAGAACAAGCGATTAATAAGATTATGCTACAACGCCATGGCACTAAAGACTTTTTTATATTTAATTCCGATAGTATTCGTGAAACCGTGAATTCTTCAACATTGGTGTTAACATTATTAATCTCAACTATTGCGTTAATTTCACTGTTGGTTGGCGGTATTGGCGTAATGAATATTATGCTGGTGTCAGTCACAGAAAGAACGCGAGAAATTGGGGTAAGAATGGCGGTTGGAGCTCGCTCTAGTGATATTCTTCAACAATTTTTAATTGAAGCAGTGTTAGTCTGTTTAATTGGTGGTATTTTGGGAATTATACTATCATTTGTGGTTGGGCTGATTTTCAATTATTTTGTCTCTTTATTTGCTATGAGTTTTTCAATCATTTCAATTATTGCGGCATTTAGTTGTTCAAGTATCATTGGTATTATTTTTGGTTATTTTCCTGCCAAACGAGCGGCAAAACTTGATCCAATTTATGCACTAGAACGTGAATAATACTCCAATAAAATCCCTTTGCTGAAATAACTCAAACAAAGGGATTGATTAATTTACAGCTCGCTAATTGATTAATGCAATGAATATTTTCTATGTATCTATCAATTATTTAAACAGTAATAAATTACTCATTACTGTTTGCTTGTTTATCATGAGCTTTGACATTCGGATCTAAACCAACTAAAAAGGCTGTAACCCTCGCATAATCTTTAATAAATGCATCATCACTTGACACATCTAACCCTTTAGTATTGATATAGAATTTACGGTTAACAATCCAAGTTGGTATGGATGTTGGCTGCATTTCTTTAATAGCATTAGCTTGTTGCGCCATAAAAGCTTTAACTAAAAAGCTGTCTTTGGTTTTATCATAAGTTTCAGAATCCACACCGAGTTCAGCAAATACAGCTTTAATATCATCTGGCGTTTTTATACTACGATCTTTTTGTACTGCATTATACAGTGCTGGTGAAACTTTATCTTCAATACCAAGTACATTAGCAATCGCCCATGCTTGAGCTAAATCTTGAGCAAGTGGACCAAAATCCAATAAATGATAACGTTTAATTTTGATATCTTGAGGGATAGCTTTAGCTATAACTTGTGAACCATGATATTGGTTTTCAAATCTATAACAACTAGGACAATTAAACGAAAAAAATTCGATCACTTCTTTATCTGGCGATGGATTAGTGGGTAATACAATATATTGTTTATCCACTTCAATCGGAGCTTGAGTCGTCGCCGGAGCGGCTGTTTGCGATGCATCTGTTTTTGCATTAGAAGGCGCTTCATCAGCAAAACAATTTACCGAAAACAGTAATACTCCCATAGCAATAAGCGTTTTTTTCATTTAACTAATTCTCCTTATTCTTTAATGATGCCGCGAGCTTTTAATAGTGCGGTTTTAAAATCTTCTTCATAATCTTTTTTTAGTCCGGGAATGACTTCACTTTTATCAGCATCGCGCATCTTTAAGTGATAGATTAACACTTCATCGCCCAGATCTTTTAAATCGCCCTCGAAGCCAGCTTCCTGACCGAGTTTAACTAAAAATTGTAACAAACTGAGATCTGAATCATTTTCCCAAGCTGACTTTAATAATTCCATTACTTCATCAATACGATGACATTTCATAAATTATACCTTTTTTGAATCTTCAAACCCATTGAAGATGATGATTTAATATTTTATTTTGATATTGTGTTACTCATTAGTTTAAGCATAACACTATTGATAAAAACAATTTATCAAAATAAATGATGTAAACATGTTTAATTGAATTTATCAATTATTCCATACCTGAAAAACCATTACAGATATATTTCATTTTCCAATTACAACACTTGATTACTTAATCTAAGTATGAAGACTATGTTATAAATTGTACGATTTAAAATAACTTTGCTATATAGTAATGTTATTTTGTGTTTTGGCAATGTAAAAGAGAAATAATTTATGCAGAAAAGCGCTATTACCGCAATCATTTTAGCTGGAGGTCAAAGCTCACGCATGAATGGTGAAGACAAAGGCTTAATCTTATTAAATGACAAAGCGCTTTATCAACATGTTATTGATCGCATTGCGCCTCAAGTCGGCACACTAATGATCAATTGCAATCGTCATTTAGATCAATATCAAAAAGCAGGTTATGCCATATTTAGTGATGATTTAGAGGGTTTTTTAGGACCACTTTCGGGCATCTATAGCGGATTACGTCGGACCAATACCGATTGGAACTTATTTGTTAGTTGTGATACCCCTTATTTACCCAAGGATTTAATTGCCCGTTTAGCAAAATATACGACCAATTATAGCGCTATCTACCCTTTTGATGGCAAATACGCTCATCCAACGATTTTACTTATACATCGTTGTGTACTTGTACAATTAGAACAATATTTAGCACTAGGGAACCGCAAACTAATGCTATTTTTGCAGCAAGTACAAGCTAAAGCCGTAGATTTTAGTGATACGCCAACATCTTTTGTGAATATTAATACCTATGACGAATTAGCCAACGCACATTTATCCTAAATCAAATTTTACGATAACCATGATTGCAATAGTCTATCTAACCTATCAATTTCATCTATTTGAGTTGACCATGAAGTACAAAAACGTAAACAGCAGTTATGGTCATCGATAGGACCTAAATTATCAACCGCATAATGAGCAATAATTTTTTCAGCCAGTTGGTTGGGAAAATTAACAAATAGTTGGTTAGTTTGTGGTTTGCTGGCAAATGTTAATCCAGCTTTTTCAAAAACAATTTTTAGTTTATCGGCCATATTATTACTGTGTTGCCCTAACTGGAAGTACAAATCATTTTGCATCAACTCATTCATCTGTACAGCAACAATCCAGCTTTTTGCTAATATTGCACCTTTTTGCTTCATACTAAAACGAAAGTCTTGATTAATAGATAGATTATTAAAAATAACCATTTCACCAGCAAACGCCCCGACTTTGGTTCCACCAATATAAAATACATCAGTGTATTTAGCTAAATCAGGCAAAGTCAGATCATTATCTTTTGCTGCCAATGCCATCGCTAGGCGGGCACCATCTAAATAAAGAAAAAGGCGATTTTTTTGGCAATATTGATAAAGATTTTTAAGATCTTGCTGACTATATATTGTGCCTAATTCAGTGGTATTAGAGATGTAAATAAGCTTAGGTTGTACCATATGTTCATCACTATGATGAAATAATACAGGTTCTATCAATTCCGGCGTAAGTTTTCCATCAGCTGTTGGCACCGAGATTACTTTATGCCCTGTCGCTTCAATCGCTCCGGTTTCATGCACGTTAATGTGTCCGGTATTCGCGGCAATTACGGCTTGATAGGGTTTTAAAATATGTGAAATGACCGTTAGATTGGTTATTGTGCCGCCAGGCATAAAATGCACATCAGCATGAGGGGATTGTAATCGTTTTTGAATATTTGCTATAGCTTGTTTGCAATATTCATCTAAACCATAACCCGCTAATTTCTTATTATTAATATCAATAAAACTTTTTAACAAACTGGGGTGAACTGTTTGATTGTAATCATTCAAAAAATCGTTCATATTATTCTCTTTTTGAACATCTGCTGCAAAAATCATGTAATATTGTTTATCTATAGAATATAGTACATTAACATAAACTAGTGATGAATAAAAAAAAGATTATCGGAATTTGTGGTTATAGCGGTAGTGGCAAAACTACATTGTTAAAACAGGTTATTCCACTACTTATTAAACAGGGCGTTAATGTAGGCTCATTAAAACATGCCCATCATGACATCGAGTTAGACATCCCTGGTAAAGATAGTTATGAATTGCGTAAGGCCGGCTCAGTACAAACAGCCATCGTATGCGATAATCGTTATGCAATTATTCATGAAACGCCCAATAAACCAGCAGATCTGACTACACTGATAAATCAGTTTACAGATGTAGACATCATATTAATTGAAGGATTTAAACACGAAAAAATACCTAAAATTATCTGTCATCGTCAAACCATTAATCATCCCGTTTTTATCGATGACTTAACGCTTGCTGTCGCCAGTGATAACCAATTGGATATATCGATTCCATTGCTAGATATCAATCAACCACAACAAGTTGTGAAGTTTATACTCGATTACCTATTTAACTGATCTAATGATGATGTTCTGATTGGCAATAAAACGTATTGAGTAAAGTTAATTTTTTATAGCGATGTAACTCATTTACTAGCTTGCTTAACATAAATAGCCAATTGAAAAATGAAAGATTGATATTCCAAACAAAAATTTATAAACATTAAATAAAACAATGTAAATGATATGTTAATATAGCTAACCTTTAGCTATATCCTGATTTAAGCAATATGCATCCATTATTAAAAAAGATATTAATCAAAACAAGAAACGTAGTTATTGGATTAATGCTGTTATCTATTTTTCTCATTTTAATAATGCGTTGGATCGATCCGATTGGCTCAATGTTAATGGTAGAAAGAAAAATTGTTAATTGGGGCATCACACAACAGCGGGAATGGAAAGATTGGGATGCAATTTCAGACAATATTAAAATCGCAGTTATTGCTTCAGAAGATCAGAACTTTGCAACACACTGGGGCTTTGATTTTGATGCAATTAATCGAGCATTGAAACATAATCAAAATGCAAAAAAAATTCGTGGCGCAAGCACTATTACCCAACAAGTAGCTAAAAATATTTTTTTATGGCCATCACGAAGTTGGCTACGTAAAGCAATAGAATCTTGGTTTACTATCTGGATTGAGTTAATTTGGTCAAAACAAAGAACCCTTGAAATCTATTTAAATAGTGTAGAATGGGGGGAGGGGATTTTTGGCATTGAAGCAGCATCTCGTTATTATTTTAATGTCAGTGCAAATCAATTAACGCCTTATCAAGCGAGTTTACTTGCAGCAACGTTACCTAATCCAAGAAAATGGAGCCCAGCCACCCCCACAAACTATGTCCAAAAAAAAGCAGAATGGATTCGAGCGCAAATGGCTAATCTTGGTGGTAAAAATTATTTAAAACAGATGGAGTAAAAACTGTTTTAAATTAATGTCTGAATAAATTCGGGTACCACCTGACTTGCTGGGCCATAAATTTTAGTTTGAAATAAACTTTCGCCTAAGCTTGGCTCTAAATTAAGTTCAATCGTTTTAGCACCGGATTGATTAGCAATTTGAACAAAACCGGCGGCAGGATAGACATTGCCCGATGTGCCAATTGAAATAAAATAATCTGCTTGTGATAATGCATCATAAATTTGATCCATCTGTAATGGAATTTCACCAAACCAAACAATATGCGGCCGTATTAATTTATTTTGTTGATAATTAATATCGTTGAAACAGTCAATAATTTCTCCGGTTTTTTCATTACGCGCTTTTAATAATTCGCCATGCATATGAATAATATTTTTCGATCCAGCTTGTTCATGTAAGTTATCAACATTTTGAGTTACAACCAATACATTATTTGAACCGAGTTTTTGTTCTAACTCAGCCAGTGCAATATGGGCTTGATTCGGTTTTACCGATGGATCTTGCAATTTTCTTCGTAACATATTGTAAAAATTATGCACCGCTATGGGATCACGACGGTAACCTTCATAAGTGGCAACATCATTAACATCATAACCTTCCCATAATCCATTTTGGGCTCGAAAGGTTGATAACCCCGATTCGGCTGAAATGCCAGCCCCTGTTAAAATGACAATTTTGGGCGTTTTTAACATATCTATTTTCCTTTTTATTGATAAGTTAAATAATTAACCGTGATATAAAAGATTATTGGCTATATTCGGTGGTAAATATATGTAAGGCTGGTTGACTTAATTTTTGATATTGGCTGTAAGCACTTGCTACTTTAAGCCTTATTTCATCTTTTGATTCACCATCCAACCAACTGTTAATCATAGCATGAATACTATAAGCTTCTGGCGCCATACGGTGCAAGGTTAAGATCAATGGATTAATACCTAAATGAGATAGTGGTGGAGTAAAATATTTCTGACTTTTACAAGCAAATACAGCAGCAAAACGCGATTTTTGCTTTTCTTGTTGAGTTTTAGATAATGTGCTCCAACGCCAACTACCTGGTAAATAACTGCGCCAAGATGGCGTTTCCATTAATGCATTATGCCCAATATAAACAACAAGATCAGCGTTACCACCAGCATTGATTTGTTTTTTATCTACTGATAATGACAGCGAATTTTTTCCCGCAGAATAGTCAATAAAATCATTTACCGTATCATCAATATATTTACCATCATAGGCTTGAGCAATAAGGTAAACATCTTGATTTTGATGTTTATATATTATCTCTTCTAATATTTTACCATCATTAGGCTTATTAACTTGTATAACTTGCCACTCTTTTTGCTTAGCAAAATAGGTTTTAAAACCGTAAGCCGCGCCCCAATAGAGATTATTTTTGGGATCTTGACCATTACCAATCGCAGCTGGAACTGGCGCTATACCTTGATATTTGTTATCACATAATGCGACCAGAACATGAATAACTTTTGTGTCGGCTAAACATGAAAAAGATAAAAAAAACGATAAGAATGATATCAACCATAAATAAGGACTAATTTTGTTCATAATTGATACTTTCCTCATCAATTTCATATTTAACTATAACTAAATTTTATACATCACTTTGCAAGAAATACATTTCAGCATACCGGCAGCATTCTGTTTAATCAATGTATCTTTCCAGATTTTATTCTTTCGCTAAGTAACACCGTTTTGACCAATAAAGGTATTTTTCATCATTATAATAAGTACATTGATTTTCTTGATTATACTATAATTATTTTAAAGTTAATGCGAGTCGACATTTCATACAATTTGTAAAATTTTATCAGTCAAATTATAGCGCATTCAATTGACATAATTATAAAAAATAGCCATATTTAAGCGAAAAGGTAAAACATATCCATTATTAGGAAAAGTTTCAAAGCTGTGGTTAGCGCTTGCTATGATGTCTAGTTCTAAATAGATTGCTAACTAGTATGTGAAATAGCTAATATTGACCAATATCCTCACCAAATGAAAGCATCATGGGATCAATAACGCCTCATTTTTGAATTGATTTGCCAACCAGTCGACAAAAAGAGAAGCACCAAGTAAATAGTAAGGTAATCAACATTGGTTTACGCTTAACCATATAGCTTAATGTGATAACTTGAAAGCGGTTTCCTTATAAATTTTATGGTTGTAATGTAAAAAATAAATAGACTGCTTTATGTTATCTACTTTTAAATAAAAACAATAACCATGTTAAATAAACAGCGTGAACCCTCGTTTAACGATCAAAAGTTGATATTAATTAACTTTACAGATGATATAATATTATCAATTAGTTAACTAAATTTTCAATGAAATCATAAGTTTTTATAAGGTATTTTTAAATGAAAACAATTGGCTTAATCGGCGGTATGAGTTGGGAAAGTACCGTTACCTATTATCAAGTAATTAATCAAATGGTAGCAAAATCATTAGGGGGGTTACATTCAGCGAAAACGCTATTATATAGCGTAGATTTTCAAGAAATTGAATTATGCCAAGCCAATGGTGAGTGGGATAAAAGTGCACTGATTTTAATTGATGCAGCCAAAAAATTACAAATAGCAGGTGCAGATTTTATTGTCATTTGTACCAATACTATGCATAAAGTCGCAGATCAGATTCAATCAGCAATTACTATTCCAATTATTCATATTGCAGATGTCACAGCTAAAAAATTGATTCAACAAGGTATTAAAACTGTAGCATTGTTAGGGACTAAATACACAATGGAGCAAGATTTTTATAAATCAAAATTGATTGACCAAGGCTTAATAGTATTAATACCGGATCAAGAAGATAGAAATGTTGTTAACCAAATTATTTACGATGAACTTTGTAAAGGGATTATTAAACCGGCATCTAAACAAGCTTACTTAACGATTGTTGATAAATTAGTTGAACGCGGAGCACAAGGTGTGATTTTAGGCTGCACAGAAATTGGTTTATTAATATCACAATCAGATCGAAATATCCCTTTTTTTGATACAGCCTTAATTCATGCAGAAGCCGCCGCTATGCTAGCAATAAGTCACTAAGCATTATCATTAGTATCGTTAATATATTCCAAAATATCACCAGGTTGGCAATCTAAATATTCACAGATTGCCTCAAGTGTGGCTAATCTAAAACCTTTCACTTTACCTTGTTTAAGCAAAGATAAATTTTGTTCCGTAATACCGATAGCCATAGCTAAATCTTTAGATTTTACTTTTCGTTTAGCGAGCATTACATCTAGATTTATAGTAATTGGCATGTTTAATTCCCCTATACAAACTGCTGATTTTCTTCCGCTAGTTGGCATGCTTTTTTTAATATTTGTCCAATAACCATAATACTGATAGCTGGGAACAATACCATAATATCATCACTTGTAAACGAAAAAGAAAAATAACGTTCAGCTTGGTTGAAACTTAAAATTAAAGTTAACAAAGGCTCAGATAAAATACTAACAATAGACCAGATGACTAACATTTTACCAAAAATATAGCAGTGATTAGCTGACCTTTCTGAAAAGAAATCAGATTGACTGTATTTTAAAAAAAGTAATCGCAACTGATAAAATGCATAAATTAAAATAAAGATTTCTACAGTATCAATTAACGTTGCTAAAAAAGCCTGCCAAAACTCGAGTTCAGTTGGATCAACATCAACACTGTTAGATATAAAAAAAGAATATCCTCCTGATGCTAATCCAATATTTTCAATATTAAAAAAGTAATAAAGTAGTGGCGATAATGCACCAATCAACATAACTATGATAATAAGGGTTGTTAATAGTACCATAAATCGACAATATTGATTTAAGCGTAAGTTTGATCGAGCTAATGTTGTGTTCATATTTATTTCCTTTTTTATAAAGATTGAGCACAGTCTAGCCTATAAAAATAGAAATAACAATAATAAATTAAAGTAAAACGATAATTTTTTATTGTTTAATATTTATTTAAAATAAAATAGCAAAATCAATAGTGAGTAAAATTTAGTTATAAAAAAACCTTACTTTGTTACAAGTAAGGTTCAGGAAGTTAACATTAACGAAAAAAAATTATGCTTCGATTGCAACTCGTAATTTTTTCATTGCATTTTTTTCGAGTTGACGAATACGTTCAGCAGAAACACTATACTTATCAGCTAAAACTTGCAAAGTTGATTTACTATCGTCGGAATCTAACCAACGTGCTTTAATAATATCCTGACTTCGTTCATCCAATTGTGATAAAGCATCATGTAATTTATCTGTTGCGTCATTTTCCCAATTATCATTTTCAATTGATTTTGAGAAATCAGAATTACTATCTTCTAGATAAAGTGCTGGAGCAACAATAGAATTATCATCGTCATCACTATCTACATCAAATGACATATCTTGAGCAGACATTCGCGATTCCATTTCAAGGACATCTTTAGGTGTTACGCCAAGTTCATCTGCCACCATATCAACTTCTGCATTATTAAACCAACCTAAGCGTTGTTTATTCTTTCTTAAATTAAAAAATAATTTTCTTTGTGCTTTTGTGGTTGCAACTTTAACAATTCGCCAATTTTTAAGCACATACTCATGAATTTCAGCTTTTATCCAGTGTACAGCAAAAGAAACTAATCGAACCCCCATTTCAGGGTTAAAACGACGTACAGCTTTCATTAATCCAATATTACCTTCTTGAATCAAATCTGCTTGTGGTAAACCATACCCAGAATAACCTCGAGCAATATGCGCAACAAAGCGCAAATGAGATAAGATTAATTGTCGTGCAGCATCAACATCATCATGATAATAAAGTTTTTCACCTAACGATTTTTCTTCTTCTGCTGTTAACATCGGATAGGTGTTAATCATACGAAGGTATGATTCTATATTGCCTTGTGGGATTAAAGCACTTACTGGCATTTTTAAATCAGTACTCATTTAATTCCCTCCTTCATTTAAACTGATTTTGTTGCATAATTTTATGTATGCAACAATTTAAATTCTAACTGTTATATTAGACTACAAAAAAGTCAATTAGTTCACATTTTAATAAAATTTTTAACAATAAGTAACTATCTTATTTTTGTAATTAAGTAATGTACATTACTTTCAAATATTTTTTAGTCGCGATCAAGGCTGAAAGCCATCCAATAATTATTGAGAACAAAATAATTAATACACTTTCATCCCATGACAGTCCTTCTAAAGTAAATTTTGTTCCAAAAACAGTTGAAACGTGCAAAATAATTGAGTCAATTTGCCAAATGAATATTTTGGATAATATTAATGCAAGTACTGCACTGATAAACCCAATAAAAATCCCATTATACAAAAAAGGTCTTAATATAAAACCTTCAGTAGCACCAATTAATTGCATCACCAAAATCGTTTGTCGACGGGAAAAGATACTTAATCTAATACTATTGCCAATAACAAGTGATACAGCAATAATCATGAAAATCGAAATTGTCCAGACTATTGATTTTACCATGTCTGTCAATGCCATTAATCGCGTAAACCAGCTATCATCAAGTTGTACATCATCAACCCCTTCTATTTTCAAGATTTGTGATTGTAATCCATGTAATATGCTAGTTTGCTTAGCCTCTTCTTTAGGAAAAATAATAGCAACAGCAGGTAAAGGGTTTTCATCTAACAGATCAAGTGCTGTTGCAAAACCAGACCAAGTTTTAAATTCTTCTCGTGTATCATCTCGTGAAAGATAATCTATTTTCTCAACTTCCGAGTATGTTTTAAATTTACTGATTAATTCTTTAGTTTGTTCTGCCGTAAGTGATTTGTTGATATACACAGTTAAGTTTGGAGTTGGATACCATTGATGCGCTGCTTGATTTGCATTTTTCCACAACAAATAACTAATCGTTGGCAATGTTATTGAAATTGCAATGACAAAAATTGTCAATATTGAAGCAAAAATATGCTGACGAAAATCATTAAATACGTTATGCCATGCATAACTAATTTGTCTTTTCCATCGGGATAAAAAGTTATTTTTATTTTTCGATTTTGACTTAATAGTGTTAATGTTAGCGTTTATCATTATGTTATTCCTCTAAACGCCCTTGATTTAAATTTAGTATTCGATGGTGTTTACGACGAATAAGCCCCATATTATGGGTTGCCATTAATACGGTGACACCTGCTTGGTTAAACTCTTCAAATAGCTTTAAAATATCTTTCGAAAGTTTATCATCTAGGTTACCGGTTGGTTCATCGGCTAATAAGACGCTTGGACGATTAACAATGGCACGCGCTATTCCTACGCGCTGTTGTTCACCACCTGATAACTGTATAGGATAAAATTTCATTTTATCTATCAAACCGACTTTATCGAGCGCGGCCGAAACACGCCTACGAATTTCTTCGATAGGTTTTCCTAAAATAATTAATGGAATAGCCACATTATCATAAACAGTGTGATCCATTAATAATTGGTGATCTTGAAAAATCATCCCAATTGTGCGGCGTAAAAACGGCATATCTTGTTTTTTCAAGCTAGATACATTGATACCATTTAATAATACTTTGCCGTCATTAGCTTTTTCTAATCCACAAATTAAACGCATCAAAGTACTTTTACCTGCACCAGAGTGACCTGTTAAAAATGCCATTTCTCCGGATAATAATGTAAAGTTTATATTTTGAAGGGCGGGCTTTCCACCCGAGTAAACTTTACTTACATGCTGGAATTGGATCATGAGTTCTCTCTATTCATCTGTTTGTTCAAACAGCGCATTAATAAAATCATCAGCAACAAAAGGTCTTAAATCTTCAATTTTTTCACCAACACCGATGTAACGGATTGGAATATTAAATTGATCAGCAATGCTAAATATAATACCACCTTTCGCCGTACCATCTAATTTAGTTAATGTCATTCCTGTTACACCAACAGCTTCATTAAATAATTTAGTTTGGCTAATAGCATTTTGGCCTGTTCCTGCATCTATTGTTAACATGATTTCATGTGGAGCAGTCTCATCTTGTTTTTTAATCACTCTAACTATTTTTTTCAATTCATCCATTAGATGTGATTTATTTTGTAAACGACCTGCTGTATCGGCAATTAAGACATCTATTTTTTTTGCCTTTGCTGCTTGTATTGCATCAAAAATAACTGAGGCAGAATCAGCATTAACATGCTGTGCAATAACGGGGATATTATTTCGCTCACCCCAAACTTGTAATTGCTCAACAGCTGCTGCACGAAAGGTATCGCCTGCAGCAAGCATCACTGATTTACCTTGTTGTTGAAATTGACGAGCTAATTTACCAATTGTCGTTGTTTTACCAACACCATTTACCCCTACCATTAAAATAACAAATGGTTTATGACTTTCAATATCAAGCGGTTGATCAACCCCGTCTAAAATAGACTTCATTTCATGTTTTAAAATTTCATGAAGTGCATCTGCATCTTTTAACTCTTTTCTTGAGGCTTGTTGTGTTAATGAGCTTATTAATTTTTGTGTAGTATCAAATCCTACATCTGCAATAATCAGTTGTTCTTCTAGTTCTTCAAATAATTCATCGTCAATTTTTTTGCCTTTGAATAAATTTAAAAAACCCGATCCAATATTTTGTTTAGTCTTGAAAAGACCTTTTTTTAAACGAGCAAAGAAACCTTCTTTTTTTTGTTCAACCATAAATAAATTGTCCCATGAGCATAACTGATAATCATTTTATCTTATTTTAGAATAAACCCCAATGATTCAATAAATGTGAATAATATTATTGAGTTATATTATTATAAAATAATGATAATAAGTGATGATTTAGTATTTATTAATGTGATCTATTTAAGCCTAAAGATCATTTACGCTGATAGATTGCCATTCACCTAACGGCAGATGCTGAGTAAATAGATTATAATTGCCAATTTGAACACGTATTAAACGTAAACAAGGATAACCAACCGCAGCACACATTCTTCTAACTTGACGATTTTTTCCTTCCGTAATAGTTAAACTTAGCCAAGAAGTAGGAATAGCTTTACGTTCACGAATAGGCGGAACGCGTTGCCATAGATTAGTCGGCGCTTCCAGCTTAGTCGCTATAGCTGCGGCAGTATAGAACTCTTTTAACTGAACACCTTGAGCGAGTTTATCTATAGCTTGTTGACTAATTACGCCTTCAACTTGTACCCAATAAGTTTTTGGTAATTTAAATTTTGGTGAGCTGATTTTTGACTGCAACTTACCATCATTGGTCAGTAATAATAATCCTTCACTGTCAGTATCCAGTCGACCTGCCGGGTAAAATTTGGGTAATGAAATAAAAT
>NZ_JAFNOQ010000013.1:0-55381 GCF_026536145.1 Gilliamella sp. B3464
GGGCATCGGGCATCGGGCATCGGGCATCGGGCATCGGGCATCGGGCATCGGGCATCGGGCATCGGGCATCGGGCATCGGGCATCGCAATTTTTTGTTCAAAAATCCATCTTTAAATTTATTTCTACATTTTTCAAATATTAATCAAAGTAAACAATCCTTTGTCAAAATTTGTTTCAGAAAGGGCATAATAAATTTAGGATTATCAAACCTCTTTTTGTTATTAATGTTGACAGCGTTATCGATAAAGCAGGTGTATGGCTTAAACTCACAAACAGCTCGAGTAATTAATGGCACAGGGCCTTATTTAACGTTTGACAATGGAAAGACAGTGTCAACAACAATATTACCACTGTTATCGCTAACGTTACCGAATAATAAGGTGATAAGCGCGTTGGAAGACAAATCATCAGTAGTCGAGCCCATTGTGATAGAAAAAGTGTCGACAACTTTTAATGATATTAAAACCTATTTACCTTTTAGTAATTATCCATCAATGCCGTTAGCTAATGTGATAGTGGCAAATAATTATTGGCGTGATGCAGATGGAGATAAACTTTTTACCATAACGGGTTCTATGAGAGTGAAATGGGAAACGTACGATGGTGAAGATGTGACCGATTATGTGAAATCGAATCCGAATAGTGAGTTAGATGCGTGTAAATCTCCCTATAAATCAACCCTTAGTGCCGATGATGGTGCTTTAGCAACCCGTTATGGTATACCGGATATAGGTCAATTTACGGGGGCAAGCCACAGTTATTATATTTTATCTAAACGCGAAGTATGTTATCTCAAACCTAACGCAACAATTGTGCTACCCGCTAAGCAATGGTTAACTAATAATCAAAAGGGCGATTTTAACTTTGATTCAGATTCAGATAATTGGTGGAATATACCAGACAGCACAAAACCTGATCCTCTTAATGGCGGTGGTTATACTTCAGATTATGTGCCTAATTTGGGTTTTAAAGCGGTGCCATCAGTATCGTCAAATAAGTTTCCTTCTACTGGCTTTCCTGGTGCACAGTTTCAGCTAATATTAACTGGTGCGCAAACAGATTATAACTATTCTGTTCCTAACAATCCTGGTGGAAAAGTCTCGATTGATAAATTAGGCAACGTATTACTTAATGATAAGCCTTCTGGACCTGTCACTGTTCGGGCAACGTTAAAAAACAATCCATTGTTGACGTATGATTATACTTTTGATCCACGAGGTATTTGGGTTGTACCTTATGAATTTGCATATAATTGGCAGAATGCGTCTAATTTTTGTAGTTTGATAACTCGTAAAGAATTAACTAATTCTCCTCGTCGTGCTGCGCCAATGAATTGGCTTTATCAATATAATGCTTATACAAGGTCAATTGGCGAAAGCATTTTGGGTGAATGGGGACATTTAGATAAAAATACCTATCCAAAATCACACTGGCTAGATCAGCTGTTTTGGACAGCAGACTATTGGGGAACATTATCGGGTGGTAATAGTGCACACTTTCGAATAGGTTTGTACTATGGTGATGTTGGTGTGGGTATCGATACCAATATGCATTATGTTTTATGTAGAGAATGATTTAACTACGTGTTTATTTAATGACTATCCAATTGATTTAAATAGTATAAATTAGATAAGGATTTCATGTTGCAATAAGGATTTATGATCAATATTTGTCACAAATTGGATTATCAACAGAATTTTAATAAAGTATTTTTATTTAAAGAATATACTTTTTTAAGAACATATAATTCAAGTGTATTTGTCATTAACCAGTAATTAGGTTACTGTTTTAAAATGGTTTTATTTCAATTTGAAACATATCTTAATAAGTCGATTTTTGTGTGTAGCTTGTTTCGTAACTAAGTTAAGCGAGCATTCGCCATAAGTGATTTTAACCGAATTTGGCGTACAACTTGAGTGCGAGTATGGTGTGGATGGTTATAGCGATGAATACACGCGACGTTGCCATAACATTAACGAAGTAAATGTTGTGGTAAAAGCCCGCAACGAGTCGTTGCAAACGAACGAGGCGCGGGCGTCGGAGCCGCAAGCATACAATTAGATTAAAATTTAAGCAATACATCTATTTAACTCAGTAAGCAGCAGGTAAGTTATTCACGCGGTTGGTCGCCAAATCTTTTTTCTTCAGACGCTGATTTGGTTTTATAGAGCGTTAAAAATAATAAATAACAAGCTTGTCGTAGTATAAGTGGCATCAAAATAGGTCAATAATCATCATAGACATTATTCGAATCTTCGAATGTTATGAGATGTTACACATACTTTTTAAATAGATAGTAAGCACTACCACCTAATAATATTGTGATGGCATACAGTTTCCATAAACTATGCCAGATAATAGCAAAACTGACATTTTTTAGATAAATCTGCTTTGTTAGTTCGACAAAATGGCGCACCGGATTAATTTCTGTTAGATATTGTAAAAAAATTGGCATGTTTTCGACCGGCGCAATAAATCCTGATAATAATATTGCCGGCATCATAAAGGTAATAATACCAATAAATGCTTGTTGTTGAGTTGAACAAAGTGCAGAAATAAATAAGCCAAATCCAACTAACGATAATCCATAACTAAACATACATAAATAAAAATAAATGAGTGATCCTTGAAAGGTAATGCCATAAAGAAAAATGCTGGCAATCAGTATCAGACTGCCTTGTAACATGGCGACAATAATTGCTGGTATTGCTTTACCAGTAAAAATTTGCCAAGTCATTAAAGGTGAAATGCGTAACTGGTCAAGGGTACCTTGTTCGCGTTCACGTGCTACCGAAAGTGAGGTGACAATCATAACGCCGATAGTCGTAATTAACGCAATTAAGGACGGTAAGATAAAATGTTTATAGTCTAAATTACTGTTGTAACGATGACGGACAATCAATTGACTACTATTTTGCCCTAGTTGTTCTTGCTGATATTGCATAATAATTTGTTGAATATAGCTAGCAGCAATTTGCGCACTGTTAGACTTGCGACCATCTAAAATAATTTGGATTTGTGTGGATTGCCCACTAAGTAATTTTTGCGAGAAATCACTTGGAAATTGCACCGCAACTAAGGCTTTTTGATAATTAATTGTATCACTAATGGCCTGCTGTGAATCGAGTACTAATATTTTAGAAAAAGAACTCGAATGTGCAAATCGATTAATTAACTCTGAACTCGGTTCATCTATTGTTGGTCTATACACGGCTATTGTTGCATTGGTGACATCAAGCGTAGCAGCAAAAGGAAAGATAAAAATTTGCAGTAAAACTGGCATGACTAAAATAAGACGGGTTTGTTTATCTTGCCAAAGTAGGGCGAGCTCTTTTTTTATTAGAGTCAAAGTTCGATATAGGGTTATTGTGTTAATCAATTTTATCATAGTATTTGTTCCGGTTATCTTAATCTAATTGCATACGGGTTTTTTTTAATATCACCACAAATAAAAGACAGATGCAGATGATTAAAAAAAACGCATTAATTAGCATTACCGATACAATATCGCCGGCTAAAAACAGCGTTTGTAAAATATTGACGTAGTAACGAGCTGGGATGATATAAGTAACGAGTTGGATAATGGCCGGCATACTATTGATTTCAAATACGAATCCCGAAAGCATAACGGCTGGTAAAAATGCCGCGTTTAATGCAATCATAGCTGCATTAAACTGGTTGCGGGCTAATGTTGATATCAATAAACCCAGTTGTAAAATAACCAGTAAAAATAAACTACTCACAATTAATAATAGTGTAATCGAACCGCGAAAAGGCACTTGCATGATGCCCACCGTCACAATTACACAAATAATTAACGCGAGTAGACCAATTAGATAATAGGGAATAAGCTTTGATAATAAAAACTCTAACTTAGTCATTGGCGTTGATAATAACGCTTCCATCGTGCCACGTTCCCATTCACGAGCAATCACCAAAGCAGTTAGAATTGAACCTATCACTGTCATAATGATCGTGATAGCGCCAGGCAAAATAAAGTTTTTGCTTATCGCCGCTGAGTTAAACCAAACGTGCGAGGTTATTTCAATACCTTGACGATGGTCAATCAATCGTTGTTGATTTTGCTTTTGTTGCCAAATTTGCCATATGCTCGTTAAATAACCTTGTACAAAATTAGCAGTATTGGGTTCACTGCCATCGGTGATAAGTTGAATAGTTCCTTGGTGATTTTGTACTGCTTGCGCAAAATTAACGGGTATGACAACTATCCCTCGAATTTGTCCGGCGCTTAATTTTGTTGATAATTCATAGCGGTTATTTGAAAACACAGGATCAATAAAGGGGGAACCATTCAATTCTTGTACAAAATCATGAGCCGGCTGACTTTGTTGTTCGACTAATACACCAATACGAATTTTGTTGGAATCTAAACTAATACCATAACCAAATAGGAACAATAATAACAAGGGAATAATAATGGTGATTATCCAGCTACTTGGATCACGAAGGATTTGCTTAATCTCTTTGTTACACAGTGTCAATGTACGGCTGAATGAAAACATCATAATGTTTTTCCTGATTTAGCATCAACGACCAGTTTAATAAAAGTTTGCTCCATAGTTGCATTGTCGGCGACGGATTGCTTTAATTGATTTGGTGAACCTAAAGCAATCACTTTGCCACCATTAATTAAAGCGATACGATCACAATATTCAGCCTCATCCATAAAGTGCGTTGTCACCATAACCGTTACACCTTTTTCAACCAGACTATTAATATGAACCCAAAATTCACGACGCGTTATCGGATCGACACCTGATGTCGGTTCATCTAAAAAGACAATTTCGGGTTTATGCATCAAAGCACAAGCTAAAGCTAAGCGTTGTTTGAATCCTAGTGGTAATGATTCAGGTTTTTTAGCTAACATTGGCTCTAAATCGAATGCGGTTATCATCTCGTTCATACGTTGTTTTTGTTCATCTGCCATCAAGCCATAAATCCCCGAAAAAAAGCGCAGATTTTGATACACACTCAATTTATCATATAGCGAAAAGCGTTGCGCCATATAGCCAATTCGTTCACGTACTTGGATCGCACTTTTTTTCAGATCTAACCCCAAGACTAAGGCTTTTCCGCGACTAACAGGCAATAAGCCGCACATCATTTTAAACGTTGTTGATTTACCTGCGCCATTCGGACCTAATAAACCAAAAATTTCGCCGCGTTTAATGGTAAAATTTACCTGATCTGTGGCAATAAAGCTGCCAAAAGTTTTTGTTAAATCTTTGGCTTCGATAACAATATCATCGAGTGATCCCGATATTTTCGGCATAATTTTAGTCAATATCGATTCTTTATGAGTAATACCGCCAAGTAAATCGATAAATGCATCTTCAAAACGCCCACAAGTGGGTTTACTGGTAATATCGGGGATAGACAGATGCTTCAATATTTGCTCAATAGATTGATCTGATTTTATAATCAAGCGAATATTATCGCCTTCAATCACACCGTCACTTACCGCGGGTAATTTTAAAACTGTTTGTAATAACGTTCGATTTGATGTAGATGAAGAAAGCAAGTAAACTCGATTGGCAACGCGCTGGGTTAGCCGTTGCGGTTGTCCTTGAAAAAGTAATTCACCTTTATTAAGCAATAAAATGGATTTACATTGTTCAGCTTCGTCAAGGTAAGATGTACTCCAGATGATAAGCATCCCTTCATTGGCTAACTGATGCACCATTTGCCATAGTTCCTTGCGTGAAATCGGATCAACGCCAACACCCGGTTCATCAAGTAACAAAATTTGTGGATCGCCCAATAAAGTACAAGCTAGACCAAGTTTCTGCTTCATCCCGCCGGATAACTTACCGGCTAGTCGTTCAGTAAAGCGCGCCAAATCGGTAAATTTAAGCAGTTTATCGAAAATTTGCTGACGATCTTCGCTTTTGATATCACGTAGATCAGCAAATAAATTAAGATTTTCTAACACGGTCAAATCTTCATAAAGACCAAACTTTTGGGGCATATAGCCTACAATTGTCCGTAGTTGATCGCGGTTTTCTATCGGGTTTAATCCTGCAACAGTAATTTGGCCTTCACTTGGCGTAAGCAACCCTGCTAACATTCGTAACAAGGTAGTTTTGCCGGCGCCATCCGGACCCACCAAACCAGTTACCCCATGTGCGGAAAGGGTTATCGATAACGGCTTTATAGCAATTGTTACCGGTTGATTGTTTTGCACAAACTGTTTGGTGACCTTGTCGAGTACAATTTGCTGATGATTTTGCATAATGTCACCATTATTGTGAAAATTTAATGGTTACCGGCATACCTTGACGTAACATCTCATCTGCTTGCCCTTCACCGGTTTGGTTAATTTGAATTCGCAAACGGTAAACTAAATCAGTGCGTAATACGGGGGTTTCAACCGTTTTCGGGGTAAATTCTGCCGTAGGAGACACAAAGCCAATTTGGCCGATATAGGGTCTGTCCGGCTGAGAATCGGTATATACATAAACGGTTCGACCCGGTACGGCTTGACTTAAATTGACTTCATCGATATAAGCCCGTACCCAAACTGGCCTATCTAACGAAATCGCATAAATCGGTGTGCCTGCACTCAACATCGTACCGGCTTCAACTGCGCGAGTTAAAATGGTGCCGTCAGTAGGAGCATAAAGTTCGGTATCCGATAAATTAAGTTCAGCTTGTTCAAGCTGAGCTTTTGCCACAGCAACGGTTGCTTGTGCTGATTCAATTTCCTCTTTGCGATAACCGTTAGTGAGTTGATCTAGTTTTTGTTTTGCTGTCTGTAAATTGGCTTTGGCTTGATTTCGCAAGGTTAAGCTGTTATCCAGTTGATCTTTAGATATCGAGGCGGATTTAATCAATGTTGCCATGCGTTGATAATTGCTTTCGGCATAATCATAACTCGCTTGATACTGTAAGACTTGTGCAGCAGCTTGCGCGACTTCTTCTTTACGATAGCCGGTGGTGACTAAATCCAATTGCGCTTGCTGCATCATTAAATTGGCTTTCGCCTGATCTAAAGCAATTTGATAAGGTTTAGCATCAAGTTTAGCTAATAGATCACCTTGTTTGATATGATCGCCTTCTTCATGATTCAACTGCATTAAGCGACCTGAAACACGAAAACTACTATTCACAGTGCGAATATCGACATTACCATATAAAACCAGTGAAGCCGGGCTTTTATAAATAAACCAAACGATACAACTTATTGCCAAAATGAATAATAATATTAGAGGTATGAGCTGTTTTTTCTTCATAACTATTCTCGCTTATCGTTATTCAGTAAGGTGCTTTAAAAGTTTAGTTAAGATTGAACGTAACTGCTGCCGTTCTTCCTGCGAAATAATTTGCCAGGCAGCAACCACTTTCTGTTCGATAGGGGGTAACTCTTTTTTAAAAAAATTAGTCCCCTTATTTGTCAAAACCAGACAGTGGGAACGACGATCGTTCGCATCATCTTGACGTTCAATCAGACCATTTGCGACCAAGGTTTCGACACTACGGCTAACTTGGACACGCGAAAAATTGGTTAACTGACTGACTTGTGACGGCTTCACGCCGTCAGGTTGATGCCAATAAATTACCAGTAAAATAGCAAATAATTTGTCATCAAGCTGATACTGTTGATAAGTTTGGTTAAGATTTTCTAACAGTGTTTCGGTACTAAACTGCAATAAACGAGTCAAAAAAATCTCATCATAGTTGAATGAAAGTCCACGAGATTTAAATTTATCAATCAGTTTTTCAACGGTTGTAATAGGGATCGCCATAAAAAAGCCATATTAAATTAGTTTCAATTGAAACTATATCAAATGAAACTAATTTTAACAATAACAATTTATAGCATTCATTAACAGGCTGTTATTTAAATGTTTTCCAATGGTAACGGCACTATTTTGCTGTTGGCTTTTAGTTGATTATTGACCGAGTGAAAGATGTAATACCTGATAGAGATTGTGATTAACTAATGTCGGTTTTTCATGAAAAAAAGTGAAAATACAATACATCCATTTATCAGGATTATAGATTACTATCTGTCCTGTTTGATTTTGATGTGTAGGGTGTTTGAAGTCGAACCCTTTTAATTGTGGCTGAGTCGCAATGACAAAGTTTTCTTCTAACATGTATTTACTTTGTACAAAACGATCACTGAGATTGATTTGCGCAACTACGCCTATATGAATATTTTGCCAACCAAATGAAGTTAGAATATTGTCATAATAACCGTCAAATATGAACGTTGTCATGCCTTCTGTACGGCGCCAAATATAGAGTGGGCAATAGCTATTGGCAATATTATCGTTATCTTTTTCTGAAATTAAGTAAGCTTTAAATAATAAATCTTTAAAACCATCCGTTTTGTGGCCATTAGTCATAATTCGTTGTTTGATTATTTTCATATCATAATCAGCCGGTAAATTTATTTTATATTGCATTGCTTGCATAATTTGTCTCCTTTCAATGTTTGATTTAGTTTAGAAAAGGAATTGAGATTTGAATAATCCTCATTTATGATTGGGGTATCAAAAAAAGTGATAGGTACTGTTTTTAAATGAATTTTAAAGGATTATTGATTTTTAAAACGGTTTATGAGGTGAATAGTCTTAATAAAGCCGCTAAAATTTTGGGTTATACTCAATCAAACTTGACGGCTCATTTAAAAAAGATAGAGCATGAGTTAGGTGCAAGCTTATTTATTCGTCGATTTGATGGTGTCATACCTACAGAAGAGGGGCAACAGTTTTATCATTTCGCTATTCAAACACTCGATAGATTTGCACAGCTTAAGACATCATTTAAATTTCGCCAACCTACGCTATTAATTTCTGAACTTCTTTTCCAATTTATTGTGATTGAACAACAAAAATATGCAATTGGCTCAACAGAGATTGTTATAAAAAGAACCAGTGAGATGAACCATGTTATTAATGAGCAATTTTTTGATAATGTCATTACGTTTAAAAAATTTAATCATGCTGATTATTGTTTAGTGGCTACAAAATATTTACCTGTTACTTTTTTAAAAAGCCATTCAAATATCACTCATCAACAACTGCCTATTTTGATTAATAATGATGTTGATTGTCCGCTAAGAGCTAAGACTTTAGCTCTATACCAACAGACGAGTAATATTATTACCGTTGATTCTTTAAGCCAATTGTTGAACCTTGTCGAAAAAGGGCAGGGAATTGCATTATTGCCGTTATTTTTGCAAAAAGATAATTTTGAAAAATTTAATGATGAACAGTATTTGATTGCATTTTATTGTTATCAACACCAATCGATTTAGTTTTTAAACCTTATTTATTATTTTTGTGATAATTTGCTGTGGTATTGACGGCGGTATTCGGTTGGTGTGCGTTCGGTTTTTTTTCTAAAAATTCGGCAAAAGTAGTTACTATCTTGAAAGCCCGATGCTTGTGCGACTTCTTTGACATTTAAATCATAATTTTTCAATAGTGATTTGGCATATTCTATACGTACATGATTTAAATATTCATTTAAGCCAATTTTGCCTTCGCGTTGAAATAGATGAGATAAATAGTTAGGCGAGATATAAAACATATTGGCTAAAAAGTCGCGGGTGATATCGTCACAAAAATGGGTATCGATATATTGTCGGATCGCTTGAAAAATGCTTGCCGTTTTCGATGCAGTTTCGACATTGACATTGAGCAGATCTAAGGTATTACTCAGTAGACTTTGTATCAAAAAGTGCGCGGTTTGATTGTTTTCTGATGGTTGATTATGCCAAGTCAGTTCGGCGAGAGCTTGAATAATAAAAGCGCCGACTCTTGGACCGCGCCTTAACGTATTGATTTGACCATAAGAGGTAAATTGGTTGCCATTCCAATGTAGTAAACTGAGGTTAATTTGTTGTTTGACAAATAAAATGGTTAATGTGGTGACAGGCTCTTCTAGAATGGGTTTATTCCAACTATGGGCCACAGTATATAAGAGGTCATGAGCTGATAACGTTTTGTGAATAATATTGCCGGCATTATCAGTCAATTGAATTTGTTGTGTACCTTCCAGCACAATCTCTATCTTCGGAAAATCAAGCTGGAATGTTTGCAGTGTTGGTGCATTGCTATTATCGGCAAAGAAGATATGATTGATCTTCATTTGTCCGTTAACCAGCTTAGTTAGTGTGTTGTTGATGGATATTTTCATGCTATTTAAGTGAGTATGATATCAAGAAATACACGCTGTTTTATAGAGTATATTCCGTGAATGATGAAAGCAAAGAATAATAAAATATCTTTATAATTAAATGTATTAATTATGTGATCAAGATCTCATTTTTATATTTAGCGTACAAAAATCCAGTAAATAGCAAAATCGTCTTCTAGGCTAACAAAACAATATTTTTTACTATGCTAGTGTCTTATCACTTAGATAATTAACCTATATACCAAGGGGCATAGTATGGAATTATATTTAGATACAGCGGATATTTCAGCAATTAAACGCCTTGCTGCAATATTGCCAATTAAAGGTGTCACGACTAATCCAAGTATTGTGGCAAAATCAGAAAAGCCGATTTTTGAATTGTTAGCCGAGTTACAAGATCTGTTAGGTTCGGATAAAGTGCTTTTTGCTCAAGTATTGTCGAACCAGGCTAAAGAGATGATAAAAGAAGCTGAGCAACTAAGAAAAGCCGTGCCAACTATTGTAACTAAAATACCTGTTAATGCCGAAGGTTTAATTGCCATAAAGGAATTGAGCAAACAAGGAATACCAACTTTAGGCACGGCGGTATATGGAGCGGGACAGGGTTTTTTAGGTGCGCTTGCTGGGGCAAAATATATTGCGCCTTATGTTAATCGTATTGATGCGCAAGGCGGCAATAGTAAAGAGACAATTCAAGAGTTACAGACATTATTAGATTTACATTGTCCTGAATCTATGGTGTTAGCTGCCAGTTTTAGAACACCACGGCAAGCGTTGGATTGTTTATTAGCTGGATGTCAATCAATTACGTTACCTGTTGATGTGGCTGAACAATTTATTTCTGATCCGGCTGTTGATGCAGCAATAGTAAAGTTTGAGCAAGATTGGTGCCGTGCTTTTGGTTCCCTAACTTACTAAGTCAAACTGTCAATACTATTGCGTGCATTGCTTGTAAAGCTAAGGTTTAATTGCGGTATTGAACGCAAAACGGTTAAATAAAAAGTTGGCTATATTTTGGTTATTTTATTGTATGATAATGCTAATAACATGGAATGAAAGGATCTTAAATATGACAGAACAACATAAGAGAGTGATTGTTAATGCAATATTGACAGTGGTTAAAATTGAAAAAATATCCCATAGTTTTATTCGATTACACTTTACTTGTAGTAAGCCACTCACGATTGATAAGTCTTGGGTTTGTCCACATATTAAATTACTCTTTACTGATCCTGAATCTGGTCAGATTCCTTTTCCACAGTTAGATGAAAATAATAAAATTATTGTTAATGAACGAACTCGCCAATTGGCTCGAACTTATAGTGTGCGTTATTTTGATGAAGCAACACAACAATTGGCAATTGATTTTGCTATTCACCCAGAAGGTTTGGCAACGTTATGGGCACAGCGGGCAACTGTTGGTGATCAAGTTGGTGTAGTTGGGGTTGTATCTAAATTAAACGTTGATGATCAGCAGTTAGTTTTTATGGGCGATATCGCTGCCGTGCCTACTATTAGTTACGCTATTGAGCACTTGCCTGATTATCAAAAAGTCAATGCGTTTATTGAAGTTAATCATCCAACCGATGTATTACCCTTACCCGTTCGTGACAACCAACAAATTCATTGGTTAGTCCGTGACAAAGGACAACCAAGTCAACTGATTGATAGCATACTGGCGACAGATTTTACGGATAATCCACCACTCCTTTTTTGGGGGGGAATGGAGGCATCGCTAGCACAGCAGCTGCGTCGAGCGCTAAAAGACAAATATAGTAATTTGCCAGCCGACGCATTCCAAATTACCAGCTATTGGCGTGAAGGATTAGCTGAAGGGCAATTTAAACACCGTGAATAATTAATTATTCTTATTGTATGAATATTCTTGCACATTTACATTTGGCAACATTGGCAAACAGTTCCTTGATTGGGAATAGTGTTGCCGATTTTGTGAAAGGTGATCCCTATTTAGCTTATCCACAAACTATTGCAGATGGCATTATGCTTCACCGAAGAATCGATAGCCTAATCGATTCTTTACCCGAAGTGAAGCAAGCTAAACAGTTATTTAGAAAAACTCACCAGCGAGTGGCGCCTATTGCATTAGATATTGTTTGGGATCATTTTTTGTCTAAATACTGGTCAGAGTATGGTATAAAATCTTATGCTGCCGTAGCTGAATTTAACCAGTTGACTAAAGAGCAAATTGCCCCTTTTATTACTGATTATCCACCCGATTATCAATATTTTATGCAGTCAATGTGGCAAGGTAAATGGCTTGAAAATTATGCTGATATCGAATTTATTGAAAAAGTACTTAAAGGTATGGCCGCGCGAAGACCTAGACTCAGTTTATTAAAAGAGACAATTGTTGATATTAAGCTACATTATTCAGCGCTTGAATCACTTTTTTTTAAGTTATATCCCCAAATGGTAAAATTTGTTAGTTCCAATCATTTTCAAGAAAACAGGCGATTATCGAAATAAGTTTAGTTAATCAACTTACCCGATAATCTTTAGTTGTTAATTTGGAATAGTAAGTTTACCGTTTTCTTTCTTAATGACATTGTTACGATTTGGTGATTGTGAAATCGGCACTAAGTTTTTAATGGTAGCATCAAGGGTAATGTCATTATTACTTGCTCGTGGTTTTGTATGAACAACTTGGCTTTCAGGCAGGGTTGCTTTATTCGTTAGATTTGCCCATAACCACTCCATTGCATCTTCACCATAATAATCTATAGGAAGTAAAATGTTTTCAAATGGCGGTTTACCATCTAAATAGCTAGTGTTTTCAACTTCTATGTAACGTAATTGTGAATTTTTACCTTCAACTTGGCTATTTAATGCGACATAAGCTCGTGATGTGTAATCCGGTAATTGTTTGACATTATTACGGCCATGTACAATATAGGTTTTAATTCCATTTAAATTAGCCGAAGCAATGATCTGACCCATACCATATTGAACGCGCGGATCGTTTATTTTTTTATATAAACATATAGCCCCTTTACTATTATAATCAATGTTTTCTTTGCTTTCAGAGCTAGAATAGAAATCCCTTCTAGGTGAAATTACATCTTCATTATTGACCAATGCTAATGCAGTTGAATCATTACCAATCCATACAGGTAAATGTCCATCAGATAATCCCCAAAGTTGTTCAAAGGCGACTTCCTTTAATGGTGCAACTTTACCGGTATAGTAAATGGGATTTTGTTGTGTGCTAGCAACCGAATAGTTGCACATTCTTTCGGTGATGTCGTAGTGTCCGTAAGTGCTAATGTATTGATAAGGTAAACTGACCGTTTCTTTAAAATAAAAATAGGGTAATTGGATATCCATTTCAGGCGTCCACCCATATTTATGCAGCTTTTCAAGCGCTTCTTCAGGTGTGCCTTCTTTTAATAGTTTTGCTTGTTTTAAGTCATTACAGCGGTTTTGTGAAAAAACATATTTATCGGCAAAAGGAATATACTTATCTTTATTGTTTTCGATAATTGCTGGCACAGCACAAGGGATATAAAGTGAAGCGTATGCGCTGTATTCTGCTATCGATTGATATTGAATTTTAACAGGTGTATTTTTACCGAATTGTACGCTAGCGGCTATTTTTTTGGAATAAGGTACAATTTGTGGGTTAACTGCAACGATTCCTTTTATAATGTTATTTTTGTCAAGCTCGCCCGCTTTGAGTGCTGCGCCGCCACCATCACTCGCTCCATAGACTAATACTAATGTATTGTCTTTGTTGTATTTGATTGTTTTATCCGGTGAATATAATGTGTTGATTTGATAAAATGCAAATTCAATGGATTGTAAAACAAATTCCCCCCAACGCTGCTCTGAATTCTGTCTTGAATGCAGTTGTTTTATGGCGTAGCGGTTGGGATAAGCTTTAACATACCTTTCTCGATTGTTAATATCTGGTTTAAAAAGAAGATTATCTGTTTGTGTTTTGCCATCAATGGCAAATCCACGCTGGTTAGTGATATCATAAATACCGTTGCCTAATCCTTTATCATTGTAAACAACTGCACAGTTGTGACGTAATCCCCATAATCCTCTAATTTGTACATCGTGGGCATTAAATAATCCATCGGAATCGGTGGCAGGCACCGCAACAATACAAGGTTTGTTTTTATCAAAATCCAAGGGGATTTGTAATAATAAACCGACAGTTTCTTCTTTATTTTTAAGGGTAGCTAAAACCTCAGTACCTGCCACTTTGCCATCAAATAATGGGGTTAAGGTTTTACGCTGATAACCAAAAAGAGTGCCTTCTCCTGTTTTAGTATCAATAAATCGGTTAAGTTTTAATTGCCTTAGTTCTTGAGTTGTTGGTTGCGTAGGGTTAGCCTGCTTAAGATTGATTTTAGTTGTTGATAGCGGTGTAAAGCCTAAACCCGCTGTGGCTAAGTCATCGCTATCACCATCATAATAGTTTGTACTTTCGATGGTTAACCATTGAGGTTTTACAATAGTATTATTCTCTTCACGGTTTATATTTAAACGTGTATTACCTTTGGCATGTACTGTAAAAGCAATCGTAGTTGTAGTAAGCAGAATTAATGATGTTAATATTTTTATAGTTCTTGTGTTCATGAAAATATTTCCTTTTTTAACAACCAAGCTTGTCGTCAAATTATTTTTTATGTTGCTTGCAGTATTAATAATGTAACTATTTTCTAGGTAAATGATTATACACGATATTTTGTTTATTGGGATTGGTTTGGTAAATTAAGATTGCATAATCCCCAAAACGCCGCGATAATTTTTTCTGATAAACGTCTTTTTTGAACACAGATCCCAACGTCAAACGGTTCCATTAAATTGGTTGACCATTCAGTAATTCTTTCCCGAATTCTTTCAGGGCTATTTTCCATAACAACTTTAGGTAATAAGGCTACACCGCAACCTAGTGCAACCATAGAAACAATTGCCTCGTGACCTGCAACTGTTGCATAAATTTTGGGGCTCATGATTTTTTGCTGTTTAAACCACAAATCAATGCGGTGCCGGCTTGGGCCATGTTCCGGCAAAATAAAGGGTATATTATGCCAATCCGGTTTTTTTTGGTGTAATTTATCACTAAATGAGCTATTGAGCTTGGGTATGAGTAACACCATCTCTATTTCACCAAATTTTAAAAATTCGACTCCTGAAGGTAATTGTTTTGGTTTGCCTGCAATGGCTAAATCGACTTGATTGGACTGGATTTTTTCAACCGCATCTGCCGCATCGCCGGTTGAGAGTTTAATTTCTACAAGAGGATAATTAATTCGAAAGCGGTCAAGTATTTCAGGTAAATGGCTGTAAGCGGCTGTCACTGAACAAAATAGGGTTAATTCCCCAACTAATTGTTGATTGGATTGATCTAATTCTTGGCGCACTTGCTGATGCAAACTGATTACTTGCTGGGCAAAACGTTTTACCTTTTCCCCTTCTTGCGTTATTTGTACTTGGCGATTATCACGAATAAAAAGGGCATGACCAAAATGTTCTTCTAAGCGTTGTATTTGTCTGGATAACGTCGAAGGGCTTACATGCATAGCATCGGCGGTCATACCAAAATGGCATGTTTCGCATAAATGTAAGAACAATTTTAAATCACGAATATTCATAACAAAATCCAATTTATACTGAAAGCTAGGTTTTTTTGCAAACTTGCAAAACAGCACCTAATCAATACTAGTTTATGCAAACATTATGCATAGATAAACCAATAACGCAAATAACTGCAATGGTAAAAATTAACAAGTTCTGTTAAAATGCCCGATTATTTTTGTGCAGGATAATTATCGTTAATTTTATGACAGAACAAGCTTATTTAGATGAAGTAAATGCGCGTCGCACTTTTGCGATTATTTCACATCCCGATGCTGGTAAAACAACCATTACAGAAAAAGTGTTGCTATTTGGTCATGCCATTCAAACAGCTGGAACGGTAAAAGGTCGAGGCGCGAATGCCCAACACGCTAAATCCGACTGGATGGAGATGGAAAAGCAGCGTGGTATTTCGATTACAACTTCTGTCATGCAGTTTCCTTATAATCAATGTCTAGTCAATTTACTTGATACCCCAGGGCATGAAGACTTCTCAGAAGATACTTATCGAACTTTAACGGCCGTTGATAGTTGTTTAATGGTGATTGATGCAGCAAAAGGGGTTGAAGATCGTACGCGTAAATTAATGGAAGTAACGCGTTTACGTAATACGCCGATTTTGACTTTTATGAATAAGTTAGATCGTGATATTCGTGATCCTTTAGAATTACTCGATGAAGTTGAGAACGAACTCAATATTATGTGTGCACCGATTACTTGGCCTATTGGTTGTGGCAAGTTATTTAAAGGTGTGTACCATTTAGCCAAAGATGAAACTTATCTATATCAAACAGGTCAAGGACATACCATTCAAGAAGTCCGAGTTATTAAAGGGTTAACTAATCCTGAATTGGATAAAACTGTTGGCGATGATTTAGCCGCTCAGCTTCGTGAAGAGCTTGAATTAGTGCAAGGCGCATCGAATGAGTTCGATTTACAAGCATTTTTATCCGGTGATTTAACCCCCGTCTTTTTTGGTACTGCATTAGGTAATTTTGGTGTTGATCATATGTTAGATGGCTTAACGGCTTGGGCTCCGCCACCGCAAGCTCGTCAAACGGATAAGCGAAAAGTCGAATCTAGCGAAGAAAAATTTAGTGGTTTTGTCTTTAAGATTCAAGCCAATATGGATCCAAAACACCGAGACCGCGTGGCATTTATGCGCATTGTGTCGGGTAAATATGAAAAAGGTATGAAATTGCGTCATGTTCGTCTTGCTAAAGATGTCAATATTTCTGATGCATTAACCTTTATGGCTGGCGATCGTGAACATGTAGAAGAGGCTTATGCCGGTGATATTATCGGATTACATAATCATGGTACTATTCAAATTGGTGACACCTTTACCCAAGGTGAAGATCTTAAGTTTACCGGTATTCCTAACTTTGCCCCGGAACTATTTCGCCGAATTCGTTTAAAAGATCCGCTAAAACAAAAGCAATTATTAAAAGGATTAGTGCAATTGTCTGAAGAGGGTGCTGTGCAGGTATTTCGACCATTAGCCAATAATGACTTAATTGTCGGGGCAGTTGGTGTACTTCAGTTTGATGTGGTCGTTGCTCGATTAAAATCTGAATATAATGTTGAAGCCATTTATGAACCGGTAAATGTGACCACCGCACGCTGGGTAGAATGTAGTGACGCGAAGAAATTCGAAGAGTTTAAACGCAAATGTGAGCAAAATTTAGCGTTAGATGGCGGTGATAATTTATCCTATATTGCGCCAAGTATGGTTAACTTAAATCTAACTCAAGAACGTTATCCAGATGTCGAATTTAGAAAAACACGGGAACATTAATTGTTATTATTTCTCCATTGTTGTTTAAAAAAATAAAGAGCTGGGTTTTCCCAGCTTTTTTATATTGTAGAGAAATTGAAACAATATAAAATAAAAGCGACTGTCAGTTCTAGTATTGGTACTTTGATGACTCAATTTATTGCAATAACATGGCTGACCAGTTGACTGTCAACATTTACGACAAGATTCAACGTGCCTGATTTTTAGATAAATAGTCGACCAAGAAAATCAAGATCGATTACGTTGTAATTGACTCGTTTTTCTATCTCAATCCAATATTGTTATTGAACGCAACTTTTGACTTAGTTGATGACTTACATTTAACCAAACCGTTTTTAATCTAGTCATGTCGTCAAAAATGTGGTGAGTAAATTGCCCTAATAGATTAGTGATACATTGTGCTTTCATATTATGAATTACTAGATTATCTTTTAGTTAAGATAGATAATAGAAAACTTACACCTCAATTTTTAATCAGATAAATTTATAGGATTAAATTTTTGAAAAAATTACTAGAAACTGCTGTCAGTTTTCTTTTTTAGTAATTTATTAAATTCATCATAGAATATGACATTTTAGGCGGAGAATATATGCATAAGATAAAAATAACGCTCTTAATTGTGCTAGCTTTTTTTTACTTCAATTCCTCTTTTGCGATTGAAAACAAACTTTCACATCCCGTTTTATTAGAAAAGGTTCAACAAAGTGATCGCGATAATCGCCAATACGAAGTCATCGAACTAGCCAATAAAATGCGTGTATTATTAGTATCCGATCCTAAAGCTGTGAAATCATTAGCTTCGCTCGCCTTACCTGTTGGCTCTTTACAAGATCCTGCCGATCAACAAGGTTTAGCTCACTATACCGAACATATGGTCTTGATGGGGTCTAAAAAGTATCCTGAACCCGCTAGTTTTTCTCAATTCTTAAATCGCCATGCGGGTAGTTATAATGCGAGTACTGCTTCATATAGAACTGCATTTTATTTTGAGGTGGAAAATGGCGCATTTAATCATGCGTTAGATTATTTAGCTCAAGCGATTGCTAATCCTGTTTTAGATCCAAAATTTGCAGATAAAGAGCGAAATGCTGTTAATGCTGAACTGACAATGGCCAGATCGAATGATGGTTTTCGTATTGGACAAGTTGATTCTGAAACAATTAATCAAAAGCACCCTGCGTCACAATTTTCAGGGGGAAATTTAGAAACGCTAAGTGATAAATCAACAAGTAAATTACACGATGCGTTAGTTAATTTTCATAATAATTATTACTCAGCTAACATTATGGTCGGGGTTGTTTATAGCAATCAATCTATTAATAAATTGGCAAAACTTGCTGAAACTACTTTTGGTCAAATTCCTAATAAAAATATTCAAGCTCCAAAAGTTGATCAAACCGCTATGCCAAGTGACGTATTAGCTAAACAAATTACTATGTTACCCGCTCAGCCTAAAAAATTGATGCTTTTACAATTTCCAATTGAAAATAATTTAGTTAAATTTGCCGATAAAAGTGATGAATATATTGCTTATTTAATTAGCAATCGTAGTCAAAACACATTGTCAGAACAATTACAAAAGCAAGGATTGATTGAAAACATTAGTGCATCAAGCGATCCTATTCGTTATGGTAATAGTGGTGTTTTGAGCATTAATGTAAGTTTGACTGATGACGGCCTTGCTCAAAAAGATAAAGTGATAGCGGCTATTTTCAATTACTTACAATTAATACAAAAAGATGGGGTAAAGGATACTTATTACGAAGAACTTAAAAAAGTATTAGCACTTGAATTTAAATACCAAGATATTGAACGAGATATGTCTTATGTTGAATGGCTATCTGATCAGATGTTGCTTTATCCAATCCAAAATATTTTAAACGCTGACTTTATTGCATCGCATTTTGATAAAGATGCGATAGTAAACCGTTTAAAGAGCCTAACGCCAGATAATGCTAGAATTTGGACCATTGCACCAAATCAACCTACCGATAAAGTTGCCTATTTTGTTGAAGCACCTTATAAAATTGATGCTATAACTAGTGAACAAAAATCAAATTGGTCGAATTTAGCAAAAAGCTTTTCGTTTACTTTACCTGAACTCAATCCTTATATTCCAGATGATTTTACGATTGTTAACCCAAATAGCAATCAATCTGAGCCTTTAGAATTTAATAAGCGCGGTAATCATATCCATTTTGTTAGCCAATATTTTGGTCAAGAACCTAAAGCCGCAATTGTCGTTTCATTACGTAATGATCAAGCTTTTAGTGATGCTAAATCTCAAGTTGCGTTTGATTTGCTCGATTATCTTGTTAGTCGTAATCTAGCACAACTTCAATTCCAAGCTAATGTGGCTGGTATTGAATTGTCGACTAGCCGTGATAATGGTTTGATGGTGACAGCTGATGGTTTTAATCAGCACCTTCCCGAAATGGTATTAGCGGTACTTAATCGGTATCAGCAAATAATTGTTGATGAACAAAGTTTAGCCTTAGCTAAATCGTGGTATATCCAAAAATTAGATGCAATTGAGCATGCGAATAGTTATCAGTTAGCCGCCAATCCTGTCAATGCATTGTCTGTATTACCTCACTACTATGAACGTAATTTAAGAAGACAAATCACAGCAGATATCAGTGTTAACGATATTGTAGCTTATCGTGATGCGCTAATGACGCATTCAGTTCCTTATATGCTAAGTTTAGGTAATTTATCGAATCAACGCTCGTTAGATCTTTATCATAAAATTCAAGAAAAATTTGCGTCTAACGCTCAATTTACACCAATTGATAACCTTAAAATAAATGCACCATTAACAGCACGCATTACTCAAACGGCGAAAGCAACTGATAATGCTTTAATGATGAGCTATATTCCGACTAATTATGATCGAAATTCGAGCCGCATCTTGAGTTATACGCTTTCGAAGATTATATCGCCTTGGTTTTTCGATCAATTACGATCTAATGAACAGTTAGGTTATGCCGTTTTTGCTGTATCAATGTCAGTAGGCGATTCTTCAGGTATTAGCTTTATTATACAAAGTAATCAATACGACCCAGCCTATTTGCTAGGACGTTATCAGCATTTCTATCCAATTATGCTGCAAAAATTACAAGCATTATCCAAAAATGATATAGAGCAATATAAAAAGGCGGTGCTTGAGGAATTGACAATGCCACCTCAAACGTTAAATGAAGAATTAGAACGCTATCTGGCTGATTATCGTTTATCGAATTTTTCGTTTGATTCACGCGATAAGAAAATAGCCGAAGTGAAAAAAATTGATAAGCAAGACTTAATTGATTTTTATAATAACGCTATTGTTAAACAAAAAGGTTTGGTGTTTGCTTCGCAAGTATTAGGGCAAGCGTCACAAGCTTCGAAAAAACCTGAAGCAATTACTGAATATACTGAATTTGCAGATGCATCAAACTTACAAGATGTTTTGCTAAAATAGTTGACTAAAATGTGGATGTTACCTTAAACATTTTTAGCGAAAATTGGCATTGTTATCACCTTGTGATACACTGCCAAGATTCGAATATTTTGAGTCAATTATGATTAGTGAAGCAATTGATTATTTGGCAATAGGGCAGCGATTACGCGCTTATCGTATTGCCGCCTCACTTAAAGCCGAAGATGTAGCTGAGAGTTTAAGAATTTCAAGAGCTGCAGTTTATCGCTTAGAAAAAGGTGAAATCGTTAAAATTGAAACATTAGAGCGATTAGCACTATTGTTAGACACTTCTTTAGCGAGCCTACTTGGTATTGATACGGAATATTATTCAAGTGGCGAAGGGTTTTTTGAACGTATGCGTCAGTTGGAAGAACAATCAACCCATATTTATTCACACTTTGATCCCTTCTCTTTTTTGCTAACTTCACCACACTATTTATCGCATTTGGCCATGATGCTTGAGGAGTCTGGTGAAGCGATTGATTCAGATAAATATGCGGTGAGTTTATCAATTTTGAAACATCGTAAAACGCAATTTTATCAGTCTGTTCCTAAAGTGATTAATTTAATTAGTTTACGCAATGTTGAGCGTTTTTTGCATATTGGTTTAGTCGGTAATTTAACCATTTCGCCGGGGAAAAAATCGGAAAGAATGTTATTAGCACGTCAAGAAGTTTATCATTTAATTGAACTTTTAGAACACCAATCTTATGCGCCAACAATTGCTATTACTGAGCAGGCTATTCCGTCAATAGCTTTTCAAATCTTTTATCAAGATCAAAATCCGATCTCTTTAGCGATGAGTCCATTTCGTTTGGGGGAATTACCCAATGTGACAACGGGGATTGCTTCAATTACTTCATCATTTGATGCAATCAAGCGATATCGTTCTTTATTTGATAAATTATGGCAAAATAGTGCTAAAGATAAGCAAGCTATAGATTTGTTAAAAGCGACGCTAGAAAAATTTTAAAAAATATTTATAGAGAGTGATTATGTTATCTATAACATTACAACCGATAAAAAAAATTAATGGGACAATCAATTTACCTGGGTCAAAAAGTGTCTCTAATCGAGCATTACTATTATCCGCACTGAGTAAAGGTAATACCCGTTTGACCAATTTGCTTGATAGTGATGATGTCCGTTACATGCTTGATGCTTTAAAGGCTTTAGGTATTAAATATCAACTATCTGATGATCGTACTATTTGTGATATTCAGGGCATCGGTCGTCACTTGCAAGTGACTTACCCTTTGGAATTGTTTCTGGGAAATGCTGGCACAGCGATGCGTCCATTAACAGCGGCATTATGTTTGGGTAACAATAATATTATATTAACAGGCGAACCTCGTATGAAAGAGCGCCCAATAGGGCATTTAGTCGATGCTCTGCGTCAAGGTGGTGCTAAAATTGACTATCTTGAAAACGAAGGTTACCCGCCACTGCATATTCATGGTGGTTTTAGCGGGGGTAATATCAACGTTGATGGAACGGTTTCAAGTCAGTTTTTAACCGCTTTATTAATGACTGCACCCCTAGCGGATAAAGATACCGAAATTACCATTATTGGTGATTTAGTTTCGAAACCTTATATTGATATTACAATCAAAATGATGGCGATTTTTGGTGTCACAGTTACCAATCATGATTATCAAAAATTTACCATTAAAGCCAAACAATGTTATCAATCTCCTGGCAATTATTTAGTCGAAGGTGATGCTTCGTCCGCTTCTTATTTTTTAGCCGCAGCGGCAATTAAAGGCGGTACAGTGCGTGTTACCGGTATAGGTAAAAAAAGTTTACAAGGCGACACCCAATTTGCACATGTACTTGAAAAAATGGGTGCTAAAGTGATTTGGGCAGATGATTATATTGAATGTACTCGGGGGGAATTAAACGGTATTGATATGGACATGAACCATATTCCCGATGCAGCAATGACTATTGCCACGACTGCTTTATTTGCCAAAGGATCGACGACAATTCGTAATATTTACAATTGGCGAGTGAAAGAAACCGATCGCTTATATGCGATGGCAACTGAACTGCGGAAGGTTGGAGCTACGGTTGAAGAGGGACCTGATTATATTACTATCGTTCCGCCTGCAAAATTAACGCATGCTAAAATCGAAACCTATAACGATCATCGCATTGCAATGTGTTTTTCGTTAGTTGCACTATCCGATACGCCGGTGACCATATTAGATCCTAAATGCACTATGAAAACTTTTCCAGACTACTTTGAACAATTTGAACGATTAAGCGAATATTAATATGATTAAAACTGTTCCCGTCATTGCCATTGATGGACCTAGTGGCGTAGGTAAAGGCACATTATGCCAAGCATTAGCTAATCATTTTAATTGGCACCTTTTAGATTCGGGGGCTATTTATCGAGTATTGGCATTTTCAGCCTTGCAACAAAACATCGCACTTGATGATGAAAGTCAGCTTGTTAAATTGGCGTTAAATCTGCCTTTAACCTTCGATTCTACAGGGGCTGAAGTAAAAGTTTTATTACAGAATAACGATGTCACTAACGCTATCCGTACTGAACAAACAGGCGGAGCCGCATCAAAAGTGGCTTCGTTAAGTCAAGTGAGAGTTGCATTATTACAACGACAACGAGATTTTAAACAGGCTCCGGGCTTGATTGCTGATGGTCGCGATATGGGAACTGTCGTATTCCCAGATGCATCAGTCAAAATCTTTCTCGATGCCAGTGCGCAATCTCGAGCAGAAAGAAGAATGAAACAGTTGCAAGATAAGCAAAATCATGCTAAATTCGCCGAAATTTTGCAGGAAATAACAGCGCGTGATGAGCGTGATCGCAATCGGGCCGTTGCGCCGTTAAAACCTGCTGTTGATGCACTTATAATTGATACCACATCACTTTCTATTCAAGATGTTTTTAATCAATCTATTAAGTATATAAACCAAAAACTCGGGCAATAAATTTATTTATTGCTTGAACCAAGCTCCACAAAAGGATAGGTGGAGTTCCGTAAACAACCCCACAAGACATGATGTAATGTGGACGTTAATATTAATTTAAGTATATAAATATGACTGAATCTTTTGCTCAACTCTTTGAAGAGTCTTTAAATCAACTAGACACTCGTTCTGGTAATATGATCCGTGGTACTGTCGTTGCAATCGACAAAGATGTCGTTTTAGTTGATGCTGGTTTAAAATCTGAATCAGCAATTCCAGTAGAGCAGTTTAAAAATGCCCAAGGCGAATTAGAAGTTCAAGTAGGTGACGTTGTTGACGTTGTGCTTGACTCAATTGAAGATGGCTTTGGTGAAACAATCTTATCTCGTGAAAAAGCTAAACGTCATGAAGCGTGGCTGACACTAGAAAAAGCAGTTGAAGATGCTGCAACAGTTTTAGGTGTTATCAATGGTAAAGTTAAAGGTGGCTTTACGGTTGATCTTAATGGCGTGCGTGCGTTCCTTCCTGGTTCACTTGTTGACGTTCGCCCATTACGCGATACTTCACATATTGAAAATCGCGAAATTGAATTAAAAGTTATTAAATTAGATCAAAAACGTAACAACGTTGTTGTTTCACGTCGTGCCGTTATCGAATCTGAAAATAGCGCAGAAAGAGAACAACTTCTTGAAAATCTACAAGAAGGTTCAGAAGTTAAAGGTATCATTAAAAATCTTACTGATTACGGTGCATTCGTTGATCTTGGTGGGGTTGATGGTTTACTTCACATTACCGATATGGCTTGGAAACGTGTTAAACACCCAAGTGAAGTGGTTGAAGTGGGTCAAGAATTACTTGTTAAAGTGCTTAAATTCGATAAAGATCGTTCACGTGTTTCTCTTGGCTTAAAACAATTAGGCGAAGATCCATGGGTTTCAATCGCTAAACGTTACCCAGAAGGAACAAAAGTAACAGGTAAAGTAACTAACTTAACTGATTACGGTTGTTTTGTTGAAATTGAAACAGGTGTTGAAGGTTTAGTACACGTTTCTGAAATGGATTGGACAAACAAAAACATTCACCCATCTAAAGTGGTTAGCTTAGGTGATGTGGTTGAAGTTGTTGTTCTTGAAATTGATGAAGAACGTCGTCGTATCTCTTTAGGTCTTAAACAATGTAAACCAAACCCATGGTTACAATTTGCTGAATCACACAATAAAGGTGATAAAGTTAGCGGTAAGATCAAATCAATCACTGACTTTGGTATCTTCATTGGTTTAGATGGCGGTATTGATGGTTTAGTTCATCTTTCAGATATCTCTTGGAATATGCCTGGCGAAGAAGCGGTTAAAGCTTATAAGAAAGGTGACGATATCGAAGCGGTTGTGTTACAAGTTGACGCAGAGCGCGAACGTATTTCTTTAGGTATTAAACAATTAGAAGATGATCCTTTCAATAATTTTGCTGCAAACTATAAAAAAGGCACTATTGTTAAAGGTAAAGTAACTGCTGTCGATGCTAAAGGTGCAACTATCGAAATTGCTGATGGTATTGAAGGTTACTTAAAAGCTCAAGATATTGCTCGTGAACGTATTGAAGATGCAACTACTGCACTGAAAGTTGGTGACGAAGTTGAAGCTAAGATTGTTAATATCGATCGTAAGTCTCGTGCGATTTCATTATCAGTACGCGCTAAAGATGAAGCTGATGAAAAAGAAGCACTTGCTGCTGTAAATAATACTGCAACTCAAGAAGAAGCATCATTTACTAATGCAATGGCTGAAGCTTTCAAAGCTGCTTCAAAAACTGAGTAAAAATTGTTTATGTAAAGAGTAAAGAGGGCTTGCCCTCTTTTTCTTTTGTGGTATAAAATAAATCAGTTATTTACCACACAAAATAAATTAGGAGTGACCATGAACAGATCAGATTTAGCCGAAAAGATAGTTAACTGGCGGACACACCTTCCTGTACAACTAGTTGATGATGCTGTAAGAGATATTATCGAACAGATCGCTTTAGCTATGGAAAGTAATGATCGTGTTGAAATTCGAGGTTTTGGTAGTTTTAGTTTGAACTATCGCGCCCCACGTAAAGCGAGAAATCCTAGAACAGGTGGTAATGTTGAAGTTAAACATAAATATATCCCTCATTTCAAACCGGGTAAAGAATTACGTGAACGAGTTAATAATGCTGCCAAAGCATAAGTTTGCATAATATTACAAAAAAACCTTTGACTAAAATCAAAGGTTTTTTTATTTATAACAATTCGGGTATTTATCAATCAATGCTTGCAGCACCATTCTAGATTACCGACACCTCCTCTTTAGCTGTGATTCGTATTAACGTAAAAAATAAGTTTTGCTGAAAATCAGTTTAGTTTTGTAAAAGTTTTTCAACTAATTAATAAAATGGAAGCAACCTCTAGAAATTAGCAAATGGAATATTTTGAGAAAACAGTTATGTGATAGTTTGATAGCCAATCAAAATTAACCCTATCCAAAATCAATGCGGCAACTTTTTTCACTGGATCTATTAGCAATAATTTTTTCTTTAGGTTGTTTGCCACTTATGTTTTTACCTTCATTACCTTCTTATGAACAGTGGTATATGCTGGCTATTGTTCTTATTACTTTTATTTTGATTGTTCCATCAACGTTTTATCGCTTTACAATAATGATTGCGGTATTAATCCTTAGCTTTTTATGGTCTACTGCTTATAGTCATCAATATTTATCAAATGTTGAACCTTATATCGATAAGACCTTGGTTGTGCAAGCTAAAGTCGAAACAATTGATGTTCAAGCCGACAATATAACAGAACCGTATTACATAAAATTTGCCCTAATCAATTCTGACCAGCATTATTTGTCTTTTAATCCGACTATTTCAGTCTATTGGGATCAGCCAATTATTCCTAAGGCCGGTCAAATTTGGCAACTTACGTTGAAAACCAAAGTTAGCCAAGGTTATTTGAATGAAGGGGGTTTTGATAGTCAACGCTTTGCAATTGCCAATAAGCGCCTGTTATCAGCAAAATTAAAACAAGCTAAATTACTTGATGATAAGCGTAATGTTAGACAAGTTATAGCAGATTACGCTTTACCCTATATTAATCTATGTGTTTACCGAGGAATCCTGATTGCGCTTGCTTTTGGCGAACGCACACAAATAAGTGGTGAAGATCGCCTAATAATGATGCAAACCGGTATAGCTCATTTAATGGCAATATCCGGTATGCATATTCTTTTAGTTTTTTATTTTTGCTGCTTTATTGTTAAAACAAGTCTGTTTTTACTTCCAAATCGTTATATACATTATTTTGTACCAATCATAGTTGGTTGGCTAAGTGCATTATTTTATGCTTGGTTAACAGGATTTAATCCGCCAACACTGCGTGCGATATTCGCACTATCAATATGGATATACTTACGCTATCAAAGTTATCATTTAAGTGCTTGGCAAAAAATAAACCGAATTATTGCAATATTACTCTTATTTGATCCGTTGATGATTTTATCAGAAAGTTTTTGGTTATCTTGCTACGCGGTTATCAGTTTACTCTTTCTATCCCAATGGATGCCTTTACCAAACCGTTTTCAACAAAAAAAACGTTGGTATTTAATACGGTTATTGCATCTACAATTTGGCTTAACGTTATTATTATTACCTATACAATTTTTTATTTTTCACGGGATAAGTACTGTTGCAGTATTCACGAATTTAATAGCAATTCCACTTATCACACTATGTACCTTTCCTGCTATTTTATTGGCACTATTATTTAGTTTGGTACATTGTTTTTATTTATCCTTGTGGTTTTGCTTTGTTGCAGATAGTTCTCTTAAAGGATTATTTTTATGTTTAAAAGCAATGAATGTATTGTGGTTGACATTACCGGCTAATTTTTATCTACTAAGTTTAATTGGTTGGTTGATGATTATTGTTATTCATACTGAACTTTGGCGTCATTTTTTCGTGACTATATTGTCTATTTTATGCTTAATGATTTCACCTTTTTTTGTCGTTCTTGATTATGTTTGGCGAGTAGACATGTTAGATGTTGGTCATGGACTGGCTATTGTGATTCATAATGGAAAGTCAGCTATTTTGTATGATACGGGTGCTAAATGGGATAAAAATTCAGTAGCACAGCAGGTCATTATACCGTTTTTATTGCAGCATAATTTAACAGTTGAAGGCATTATCATTAGTCACCAACATAATGATCATATTGGTGGGCTGAATATTTTAAAGCGTACCTATCCAAATGCGTGGTTGATGAGTTCATCATCATCATTGAATAATGATTATTTATGTTTAGCGGGGAATCACATTAGTTGGAACCAGCTTTCATTTAATATTTTATGGCCTAAAAAGCTGGTTAATTATGCGCAAAATAAAGACTCATGTGTGATACAAATAACGGATGGTCGATTCTCGGTATTGTTAACAGGGGATTTAGAACGAACGCAAGAGTATCAGTTAATTGAACAATATGGAGTTAAATTATCTTCAACATTTTTACAAGTTCCCCATCATGGTAGTATGAGCTCATCAAGCTATGCCTTTATAAATCGGGTAAAACCGAAAAGTGCATTGGTGTCGACTTCGCGCTATAATGCTTGGAACTTACCCGCAGATAAGATTACTTTACGTTATCATGAACTTAACTTAGATTATCATGTTACTGCAAGGACAGGTCAAATTAGTCTATTTTTTAATAAATTAACATGGAATATCAAAACAATGCGGGAACAAGTTCGTCCTAGGTGGTATCATGATTGGCTTGGGCGTTTACCTATTTATGAGTAAAATAATAGCCAATATCGCCATATTTATATTACGTCAAATATAGCAGTAATGGTAACAAAACATAATCAAGTGATAATAAATGATGATTGAAAAATTATGGTATGGTAAAAATAGATTATATTGGTTACTTATTCCTTTTTCTTTGTTGTATGGTTTGATTGTTTTTATTCGTCGCCAGTTATATCGATTCGGTCTTTTAAAATCATGGCATTCACCTGTTCCGATTGTTGTTGTTGGCAATTTATCCGTCGGCGGTAATGGTAAAACCCCTTTCACGATTGGTTTGATTCAAGCTTTACAAGCTAAAGGGTTCCATGTTGGTGTCGTTTCACGGGGATATGGCGGTAACGCTGATTCTTATCCCTTAATTTTAGATAACAATACAACAACAGCCCAAGCGGGTGATGAACCGGTTCTGATTTATCAACGCACTCAGGCGCCTGTTGCGGTAGCACCGAAACGAGTTGATGCGGTCAAAGCTTTATTAAAACACTATCAGTTAGATGTTATTTTGACTGATGATGGCTTACAACATTATGCGCTAGCTCGTAACATAGAAGTTGTTGTAGTCGATGGTAAACGTCAATTTGGCAATGGGTGGTGGATTCCTGCTGGTCCAATGCGAGAGCGACAAAACCGTTTAACATCAGTCGATGTGATCATCATTAATGGTGATAGCGATAGTCTGTTACCCGAGAAATATCCCAATAAAACTTATACTATGCAATTGGCTCCCAACTGTGCCATTAATTTGCTTACTCAGGAAAAAAAGCCATTATCTTCGTTACAAAATATCTGTGCTATTGCTGGAATTAGCAATCCTAAACGTTTTTTTGATATGTTAACAATGATGAATGCGGATTTAATTAAAACGGTATCCTTTGCTGATCATCAACAATTTACTTTGCCATTGTTAGCAGATATTGCAACTGATCAACAAATCATTTTAATGACAGAAAAAGATGCAGTAAAATGTCAGCAATTTGCATTACCAAATTGGTGGTATCTACCTGTAGATGCCATTATACCTATGCCAGCAATTAACCATATCTGTTCATTATTAGCGGATATAACATCACATAGAGAATAAAATATGAAAGCGCTTCTTCTTAATGCTATTGCATGCCCTAAATGTCACGGCAAATTGCAATATGATAAAGAACATAATCAGCTGATTTGTCAAACTGATAAATTAGTTTTTCCTGTAAAGGATGGTATTCCCGTATTACTTGAAACCGAGGCGATGGCACTGACTCAAGTAAAATTTAATCAAGAATAGAACATTACAAGGATTAGTTATGAATTTTTCTGTTATTATTCCTGCAAGATATGCATCAAGCCGTTTACCTGCAAAACCTTTAGCAGATATACACGGTAAACCGATGATCGTACGAGTGATGGAACAAGCAAAAAAGTCATCGGCAAATCGAGTCATTGTTGCAACCGATCATCAGCAAGTTTTCGAGGTGGTAAAAAAGCATGGTGGAGAAGTGATTCTAACCAGTGATAAACATAACTCGGGGACTGAGCGTCTGGCCGAAGTCATTAATAGCTTTCAATTTGCCGATGATGAAGTGATTGTTAATGTTCAAGGTGATGAGCCACTGATTCCCCCTATTATTATTGATCAAGTCGCTGAAAATTTAGTCAAATATAAAACAGGTATGGCTACTTTAGCTGTACCTATTGAGTCGGTTGAAGAAGCGTTTAATACTGGCGCTGTTAAAGTTGTGATGGATAAAGATGGTTATGCGCTCTATTTTTCTCGAGCGACTATTCCTTGGGAGCGAGATCGCTTCGCGAAAGCTAGCAATTTATTCAATCAATCCAGTATTGGTGATTTTTACCTTCGCCACATTGGTATTTATGCTTATCGAGCAGGTTTTATTCGTCAGTATATCAACTGGGCACCTTCTTCACTTGAGCAAATTGAAATGCTTGAACAGCTTAGAGTTCTTTGGTATGGTGAAAAAATTCATGTTGCAGTTGCTAAAGAGTCACCCGCCATTGGTGTTGATACGCAACAAGATTTAGAAAAAGTCAGAGAGTTATTTAAGGAGCAATAATGGCCATATTTAACGGCTTTTCTCAAGCGGGGCTAAATTTTTTACAAGATGCTTGGATTAACAACAGTAAAACCTGGTTTGATGAACATCGTTCTATTTATGATAACGATTTAGTTAAACCATTTAAGTTATTGGTTGAACAATTAACCCCAGAAATGTTAAAAATCGATGAGTGGTTTGAAACCAAGCCAGCGATAGGTAAAACCATATCACGCATTCATCGTGATACTCGATTTTCCAAAGATAAGACATTATATCGAAGTCGATTGTGGCTAACATTTAAACGACCAAATAAGGACTGGAAAGAAGCGCCAGCTTATTTTTTTGAAATTAGTCCGGATAGTTATCAATATGGTTTAGGTTATTATTGTGCATCAAAACAAACTATGGATATTTTTCGAGAAGAGATTGCTAATGATACTGCTAAGTTTTTAGAGATGATTCGTTGCGTCAAAAAACCTTTTGAATTGGTTGGTGAAAGTTATAAACGACCGCTGGTTAAAGATCAAGATGAAAAGATAGCAACATGGTATAACCGTAAAAGCTTAGCTGTTATGGTAACCAATAATCATATAGCTGATGTATTAGATAGTGATCTGCCAAATAAATTGATAAAAGGATTTAAAAAAATCGTCCCTCTATATGATTATTTAATGCGGGTTGAAATGATCAAAAATATACCTAAACTTTAATTGATGTCAGAACAGTAGGGCATCAACGTGTCCTATGTCTCATTATCCGTCAGTGCTTGGGTTAACTATCTGTATATTATTTAATATGTTAAATATTGGGGAAATTTAATACCAGCTCTTTTACGCCGTTAATGATAAATTGGGTACCGACACAAACTAATAAAAATCCCATAATTCTAGAAGTTGCTTCAATACCACTTTTCCCCATAAATCGCATGATACTGCCAGCACTACGCATACAAAACCATAAAATAATACACAATAATAATGGCACCATTATTGAAGTGGTATAAACAACCCAAGTCGATACGTTGTAACCACCACCTTTAACCGTTGAAGCCATACTAATAATCATCGCAATCGTACCCGGACCAGCAGTACTGGGCATTGCTAATGGGACAAACGCGATATTATTTGACGTTTCTCGTTTTTTTGCATCGGCTTCTAACGTTTTATGAGATGGTTGCTGGGGGAATAGCATTCTAAAACCGATAATACCGACTATCATTCCACCTGCAATACGTAATCCAGGAATTGATATACCAAAAGTATTCATCACTAATTGCCCACCATAAAACGAGACAACCATGATAATAAACACGTAAATGCAAGTCATTTTAGACTGATAGTTACGCTCTTCATTGGTCATATCACCGGATAAACCTAATAGTAATACAACAGTCGTTAATGGATTAGTTAATGGTATGAAAAGAATTAGACCAAAGCCAATAGTTTGTATAAGTTCCAGCATATCAATTTCAAGACTTAATAAAAAACATTAAGATAAGTATAATTGAAATTGATTAGATATGATACATGGGCGTAATAAAACGCCCAAAAAATCATTTGGTTGATTAGAAAGGAATATCGTCATCAAAATCCATTGGTGGTTCAGGGGCTTTAGGTTGTGGTGCTGGCGCACTTTGAGCTGCTTGTCGGGTCGACGCTGGCGCTGACGAAAAATTATTTGCGCTTTGTCCCCAATTTTGTGAGCCATCATCAAAGCCTTCGTTACTCGCGCCACGCGATCCCAAAATTTGTAAGGTACCCCCCATAGTATTGATAACTACCTCAGTGGTATACCGATCTGTTCCCGATTGATCTTGCCATTTTCGAGTTTGCAATTGTCCTTCAAGATAAACTTGCGTTCCTTTTCTAATGTATTCGCCAGCAATTTCAGCTAATTTACCAAACACGACAACTCGATGCCATTCAGTGCGATCACGGTTTTCACCGGTTTGTTTATCCTTCCATGATTCTGATGTTGCAACACTAAAATTAGCGACAGCATTACCATTTGGCATGTAACGGACTTCAGGATCTTGTCCTAAATTACCAACTAAAATGACTTTGTTTATTCCTCGATTTGCCATTATAAACTCCTAAAAATTGCATAAAGATTTAATTTCGATATTGTAGCATGAGACAGAAGTAACATCACCGTATTTAATTTAATTATGCGAGCTATTATCCATTTTTAAACATTGAGAAAGATTTGTCTCACCATAGGAATTTCTTATTATAACAGGTATAATGCCACACATTTGTTGTGTAGTGTTCTAAACATATTTTTACTGGAGGCCTTATGATTAATGCGTTTGGACTAAAAAACAAACAGTTAGTGAAAATTAATGAAGGCGATATAAATAATGCGACTTGGGTTGATTTAATTGAGCCAGAAGAAGCCGATCGTGATTTTGTTTTAACCCATTTAGGACAAAACTTAGCAACGAGTATAGAGTTAGATGATATTGAGGCGTCAGCCCGTTTTTTTGAAGATAACGAAGGATTACATGTGCACTCGTTCTTTTTTTATGAAGATGCAGAAGATCGAGCAGGTAATTCTACTGTTGCATTTACAGTCCATAATGGACGTCTTTTTACCTTAAGAGAACGTGATCTTCCTGCGTTTCGTTTATATCGAATGCGGTCACGATATCAGAGCATGATAGACGGTAACCCTTGGGAAGTATTACTCGATCTATTTGAAGTTAAAGTTGAGCAGTTAGCCGATCAGATTGAAAATATCTATAGTGAATTAGAGGAGTTGAGTCTAATTATTATGGATCGCTCTTCACAAGAACATTATGATGAAGCGATTACCTCTTTAGCTGAGTTGGAAGATACCGCATGGAAGGTAAGACTTTGCTTAATGGATAGCCAAAGAGCGGTGAACTACTTAGTTCGACGAGCAAAAATGCCAGTTGATCAGTTAGAACAAGCACGTGAAGTTATTCGTGATATTGAGTCGCTTGTTCCACATAATGAATCCTTGTTCCAAAAAGTAAACTTTTTAATGCAAGCTGCAACTAGCTTTATTAATATAGAACAAAGCCGGATTATCAAGATTTTCTCAGTTGTATCTGTTGTATTTTTACCGCCAACGGTAGTTGCTTCGGCTTACGGAATGAACTTTGAAAACATGCCTGAATTAAAATGGGAATATGGTTATCCATTCTCATTAATATTAATGTTACTTGCTGGCGTTGCACCTTATATCTATTTTAAATTAAAAAAATGGTTATAGATAAAGCATATTGGATATAGTTGGTAATTATTAACTATATTGATTTATTCTCGAGTTATCGCCTTGATGTTAATCAAGGTGAACTAGTTATGCATATACTGATAGTAGAAAGTGTTCATTTTGATGCTTATTATCTATCATTACTGTTCAAACTGTTGGTATGCTTTGACTAAGTTTATGAGTAAAGATTATCAATTAATTTGAAATCAAATAGAGTAAAGGATCACAATTAGTTTATTAGTACTACTTGATAAATAGTATGACCAGTGTTAAACAAGAACGGTCATTTGTACAATGGCTACATTTGAATAACGCCGAATAAAGCGAAATTCAAACAGTTCTTGCTTACTTTTTTAGGTGTACAATAAAATTGCATCGGTAAGAAGCAGCGCATCTTAAAATAACGTTATGTTTCACGCCAAAAATCATTGCTAGCGGTGAGATTTTTAACTTATTTGACTTGCCTTGTAACGAGTAGCTCAAAAATGTTTTAAATACCGATGATTTTGTACGCAGCAATAGGATTTAAACACAATTTGTAATAGAAGGGAATAACATGAGTCAATATGCTTTAGTCACTGATATTGGTGGAACCAATGCCCGTTTTGCGTTGTACGATTTAACCACTAACAAATTATCTGCTATCACAAAAATTCTGATTTCAAAAGATGATGATCTATTAGTTTTGATTAAAAACTATCTTGCTAATCAATCAATCAGTGTCGATATGGCCTGTATTGCAATTGCTTGCCCTATTGATGATACAGATATGGTGAATATGACCAATAATAATTTGTCGTTTTCACGTTCAGCGTTGATTAAAGCATTAAACTTAAAACAACTTGAAGTAATTAATGATTTTACGGCTGTATCGACTTCTATTCCACAATTAACCGATAAAGATTTAGTAAAAATCGGCGGGGATGACGCCGATTTAAATTACCCAATTGCGATTTATGGTGCTGGAACTGGTCTTGGTGTGTCGCATTTAATAAAAGTTAATCAACATTGGATCAGCTTGTCTGGAGAAGGTGGGCATACTGAATTACCAATGACCAATGAGAAAGAAGATCGTCTTTTAGCTGAGTTACGCAAAAAGTTTGGACGCGTATCGTCTGAGCGTTTTTTATCTGGAAATGGTATTGTAAATATATACCAAGCATTATTAAACATTAATAATCAACCTATAGAAGAGATTACGCCAGATGTAATTGTCAAAAAAGCGTTGTCCAATAGTTGTCCACTTTGTTTAGAAACGCTAACCTATTTTTGTACTTTTATGGGACGATTTGGTGGCAATTTAGCATTAACACTGAACACACAAGGTGGCGTTTACATTGCTGGTGGCATCGTACCACGTTTTATCGAGTTTTTTAAATCTTCACCTTTTCGGCATGCTTTTGAAAACAAAGGACGAATGTCGTACTTGGTTAAAAAAATCCCTGTTTATGTCATTACTCATGAAGATCCCGGTCTATTAGGTGCAGGTGTTTATTTACAAAATAGTCTTAATAAAATGAAGGAGTAGGTTCATCGGTTATGATGTGGTGTTATATTTATCGAAGTCCAAAAAAAGAAAATTGTTATTTATATCTGGAAAAGGAGAATGATTTTTCTACTATTCCTGAAAAAGTAATGTCAATTTTTGGTTCACCTGTATTGGTGATGAAAGTATTATTAGACGGTAAACGCCGTTTTGTTGTTGGTACTTCGGATGAAATAGAAGAAAAAATAAAAGCAGATGGTTTTTTCTTACAAATGTTAAAAGAAGATGATTTTAAAGTATGACAGAGCGATTTTGGGAATCTAAAACCTTAGATCAATTAACTGATGCACAATGGGAACAGTTGTGTGACGGCTGTGGTCAGTGCTGTCTTAATAAGTTGATGGATGAGGACACCGAAGAAATCTTGTACACCAATGTTGCTTGTAACTTGCTTGATTCTAATACGTGTCGTTGTAAGCATTATCACAATCGTTTTAAATATGAGCCTGATTGTATTAAGTTAACGCGTGAAAATCTTCTTACGATTGAATGGTTACCGTTAACTTGTTCTTATCGTTACTTTTTACAAACAGGGCAGCTACCCGAATGGCATCCACTCATTACCGGTGATAAAAAGCTTATGCATAAGCTGAAAATATCAGTTAGAAAACGTATTGTGTATGAAAAAGATGTAATTTGTTGGGAAGATCATATTCTATAAAAGGGAGTATACTCCCTTTTTTAAAAGCTTTTATAATATTAGCCAAATACTCCCGACCATATCGATGGCAAATAAATTCAAGAACATTAGAATAAAAATAAAAATCATAAATGAAATATCAATCATGCCAATAGGGGGAACAATGCGTCGAATGGGTGCGATAAAGGGTTCAGTCAACTCTGCCAGTAGCTCATCAGCGACCGATTGTCCACGGCTTACCCAACTTAGGATAGCTCTAAATAACAGTAACCAAAATAATAAATGACCAAAGGCGTGTATCATAGCAGCAACGGCATATGCTAAATACTCAGGGCTCCAAACTGGCGCATTAATCATGGCAAAATGTAAAATAAAAATAATTTTAACTAGCGCGACCAGATAGAAAATTAACCAGGTTGCACTATCAACTCTTCCTATTGACGGAATTACTTTACGTAATGGTCCAATAATGGGTTGAGAAATGCGAACTATAAATTGAGTAAATGGATTATGAAAATTAACTCTTACACTCTGCATCCATAGACGTAAAATGATCACATACAGACAAACAGTTAAAACAGCTCTTCCCAAGAAGATCAGTGATATCATTTAACACTCCTAAAAATTTTATAAGTTTGCAATATATCATAAATACTGCCTTGCGCCAAAGATCGCCGAGCCAATTCTAACCATAGTACTGCCTGCAACGATTGCTGCTTGCATATCAGCAGACATGCCCATAGATAATGTATCAAGAAATGGATAATCTATTTGTAGTGATTTTAAAAGTTGTTGCATCTGCTTAAATACATCTAATTGCTTGTTAAAATCATTCTCGATTTCAGGAATAGCCATCAAACCACGTAAATTCAAATTGGGTAATGCTATAACTTGCTTAACTAAGTCAGCGACTTGATTGGGTGCAATACCAGACTTGCTCGCTTCTTGACTTATATTTACTTGAATTAATACATTAAGTTTATTCATATTGGCTGGCCTTTGCTCATTTAATCGCTGAGCGATTTTAAAACGATCAATTGTGTGCATCCAATCAAAATTTTCTGCCACTAATTTTGTTTTGTTTGATTGTAATGGGCCAATAAAATGCCAAATTAAAGGGGCATTGGGCATATTTTGTTTAAAAAATTGAATTTTTTCGACGCCTTCTTGAACATAGTTTTCGCCAAAGGCAAACTGACCTGCGCTAATAGCTTGTTCGATTAATGTCACAGGTTTTGTTTTACTGACGGCAATTAGTTCAATGCTATTGGGATCTCTTTCGCATTCTAACGCAATATTTTTAATTTTGTTTTTAATGGTGAGTATATTGTCATGTACTGTATTCATGTGAATCCCGAATCAAAGTTAGTTGGAATAATTGAATGTTAAATTCATTTTTGGCTCTTAGTGTAACGCAAAATGCCTCTGATTTGCACCTTTCAAGTGGTGAAGCTGCCTGTATTCGAATCAATGGGCAATTACAATTTTTATCAGAACACAGGTTATCACCAATAAGTTTAGAGACTGAACTATTATCATTATTAACTGGCGATCAAAAACAACAATTATATCAAAATAAGCAAATTGACTTCGCTTATCAGGTAAAGGACTTAGGCAGATTTAGAGTGAATATTTTTTATCAATATCGGGGAATCTCAGCCGTTTTTCGTATAATTAAACAACACATTCCGACCCTTGCCGAGATAAAGGCGCCTGAAATTTTTAAACAACTTATCAATTATGAAAGTGGCATTATTTTAATTACCGGTTCAACAGGGAGTGGTAAGTCAACCACACTAGCATCTTTAATTAATCACATTAATTTTAATCAATCAAAGCACATATTAACCTTAGAAGATCCGATTGAATTTATTTATCATAATCAAAAATCATTAATCCAACAAAGAGAGTTAACAAATTTGGATCAGACTGTTGATAGCCTCTTAAGGCAAGATCCTGACATAATATTGCTTGGGGAATTACGTAACAAAAAAGCTATCCAAACCGCATTAACAGTAGCTGAAACAGGACATTTAGTTTTTGCTACGTTGCATACAAATTCTGCTATTGAGACTATTAATCGTATTATTGATGTATTTGAAGACAGTTCACGAGATTTTATTCGTACTCAATTATCACATAGTTTAAAGGCAATAATAAGTCAGAAACTAGTCACCACCGAAAATGGACGTAAAGCTTTATTTGAAGTACTGATTAACAACCCTGCTGTCAGTAATTTAATCAAAGAAGGCAAAGTTAAACACATTTATTCTTTAATGCAAACTGGACAACAATATGGCATGCAAGTAGCGCCTACATATTAGCTATTATAACACGGTTAAATTCCATAAAATGATTTTGAGTAAACCACCTTATGAGTTTTTAGAGGATGATTTTTACTCTAAAATATAAATAACTCGGTGTTTTCCTATAGGTATCTTTATTCTTAACTAATCTTTACAAAAAATCCATTAAAAAACTATCTAACTATTTTTTAAACAGCTATAATTTTTCACCTATAGAAATAGGCTTATAAAATAAGCAAACAATCATAAAAAACAAAATAAAACAATATATTACTTGACGGACGGAACACAATGCTGTATCATTTTAGACACCAGACTGGCAAACCAATGTATTAAATTCATCAACTAACTCCATTCGACTATTTTTATATCTATTTTCGTTTATATTCTCGAAATTATCTACGAAGTTTTTTTCAAAGAAACAATTAGTATTGGCGTCGTCGTTGTTGTCGTACTCATTAGCACCACAGGCATTATCGGCTATTGCTGCCAATGCAATTCAAGGCACTGCTCCTTATTTAACATTCGATGGCGGAGCAACCCATGCGAACTCAGTTATTCCCTTATTATCAATAACATTACCAGGAAACAAAATTGTTAATGCATTAAATGATAGCTCTAGCATGGAAACACCAATCGTGTTAGATAAACTTTCTGCCACTTTTGCAGATATCAATACGTTAGTACCTTATGGGGATTATCCTGAGACATTGACAGATAAAGTTATTGATAATAACGATTATTGGAAGGATGATGATGGAGATATGTTCAATCGTGCCAATTCTAGTAAATTAAAAATTAAATGGAAAAATTTATATGGTCAAGATATTACTAATTATGTCAAGGACAACTTTGATAAAGCATTAGATGGGTGTGATGCACCTTATCAGTTGACTTTAGAAGTTGAAGATGTAAGCATTAAGACAAAATATGGTATTCCCTCTGAAAGTGATAGATTTATAGGAGACAGGCATACTTTCTACCTTTATCCTAAAATAGATAAACCACAATTTTGTTACTCTATTCCTGATTTAGAGTTTGATTTTTATTCAAATAATATGCCTTATGATGGGGCTATTTCATCTTTTAACGATTCGAATGGTGATTGGAATAAGTATAGAGGATTTTATACTTACAATCCTGCAAATCCTGGGGCAAACTTTCCAACAACAGGCTCTAATAATTTGTTTTTTTATTTGAGCATTGCAGGGATGAAAGCACAAGATATTGTAAATGCTAATGGTCGTACAATTTCGGCAGGAGGGGTAACATTAACGTTAAGTGCTGAAAATACGTTACCTACTGGATTAGTAAAAATCAACTTAACAGGTCCTAAAGAGAGTGCACCTAGTTCTTTTTGGCCTTCAACTTTTTATTTTCGCGATATGAACAATGATCCATTTTATAGCTTTAGGTTAGAGCGTTGGTATGTGGCTAAAAAAGGTGGAGCAGGAGGTTATCAGAATGCAGTAACGTTTTGTAATAATTTTAATGGTGGTGGATATCGTATAGGAAAAGTGCACGATTTTACAAATGCAAGAAATAGTAACGTCAATTGGCTAAATGGTATATCTGAATCATTTTATCTTGGAAAAATTAGTTATAAAACAGATGGTTATTGGATGGGAGGACTTTTTAGTGAATGGGGCCGTGTGACTCAAATTTACTATAAAGATAGTGATTGGGAATATTTTCGTGTTGGTGACCCTGCTTGGGGAGATTCGAGAGCAATTTATTGGACTTCAGATGATCAGTCACATTGGGGATATAATTATGTTGTAGAGGCTAATACTGGTGGTGTTGGTGATAGAGATCATTTAGATCAGGGCTATAGAGTTGCTTGTGTTGCACCCTAGTTTATTCCATCCTTTAAAACGTATTCATAACTATTTAAACAAAAATATTTAGTATTTTGTTTAAATAGTTGATTGAATTCTTTAGCTATAAAGTATTTAATTAACCATCGAAGTTTATGCCTATTTTTTATATATGTTATATTATTAAAAAGGTTTTTATACAAAAAATGTTCTATACTTGTGAGCTAGTATAGATACTAAAAGGTGATTAATAAATGGAACAAAAAATTGGATTTATCGGTTTAGGAAATATGGGGAATGCCATTTTACAAGGGATTTTATTAAGTAATATTGTTCCTGGATCTCAGCTTTATGTTTATGACCATCATCCAGAAAAAGGGCAACTCCTTAATCAAGAATATGCTGTTAATAATCTTAATTCTGAGCGTGAAGTTGCGCGTGAATCAGATATTGTTATTATTGCGGTTAAACCTAATGTCATTGTAGATGTATTGAACGATATTCAAAAAGAGTTAAAAAAGAATACAATTGTTATCTCAATTGCAGCCGGTGTAACTATTAAAACTATTGCTAAAAGCGTTGGTTATGAGCAAAAGATTATTCGAGTGATGCCAAATACGCCGGCATTAGTAAATGCGGCAATGTGCTCAATTACCCCTAACACTGAAGTGACAGACGATGAGTTAGCAATCGTGCAGTCGTTATTGAATTGTATTGGTGAAACCGAAGTTGTGCCTGAATATTTAATTGATGCGGTTGTTGGCGCTAGTGGATCTTCACCTGCATTTGTATTTATGTTTATTGAAGCGATTGCTGATGGCGCTGTTAAAGGTGGTTTGTCGAGAAAACAAGCTTATAAATTTGCAGCACAGACGGTGTTAGGATCGGCAAAACTGTTACTTAAAACCGGTAAACATCCAGGTGAATTAAAAGATATGGTTTGCTCGCCTGCTGGAACAACTATCGAAGGTGTACAAGTTCTTGAAGAAAAAGGGTTTCGAGCAGCAGTAATCGATGCCGTAGAAGCAACAATCAAAAAATCGAAAGATCTGTCCGAAAAATAAATTGTTAAGTGTGACATATTACTCTAATAGAAATTCATTTTGTATTCCTTCCTGTTAGAGTAATGAAATGTTAAAAGTAAAACATTTCTTGCATTCAATCGGAATTTATGCGTTAATAGTTACCAGCATATAACATGCAGATTTATTTTGTAACATTTAGATATTCGCAGTTTGTAGTTTACTTTATATCAGGGATTCGTATTAGTTTTCTTCAGTCTCCTCTTCTTAGTGTTAATAAGTAGTCTAGGTTTTATGTTTTAAAGATGGCCGTCATCGGCTAAGATTAATTTATTTATAGGAAGATTGTTATGTCTAAGAAAACTGGTCAAGTTAAATGGTTTAATGAAAGTAAAGGTTTTGGTTTTATTTCGCCTGCAGATGGCAGCAAAGATGTATTTGTACACTTTTCAGCGATTTCTGGTGATGGCTTTAAAACGCTAGCTGAAGGTCAACAAGTAGAATTTTCTATCCAAGATAGTCCTCGTGGTCCAGCTGCTGCTGACGTTATTCTAATTTAAATACCTCCCATCATATCCTATCCTATCTTATCAGCAACTATTTGCTGGTAAGATTACAAACAAAATAATTCTACATATACACTTTTAAAAAAAATCTTATAACATATCAATAGTAAAATAATATGAGGAAAAAATGAAAAAATTACTACTTACAATCTCATTACTGGGAATATCTTCTTTTGCCATGGCAGACCTATCAGCGTCTTGTAAAACTTATTTTGATAAAGTGGATAATTTAATTAAAGCCATTCCAGATAATGCAGCGACTAAACAACAAACGGATATGTTGAAACAAAATCTAGAATTGGGTAAAAAGCAAGTTATTGCAATGTCTCAAGCTGATCAAGAAAATGCTTGTAAGAAAGGATTAGAGGCATTAAAACAAGCAGAAGCAGCATTATCTTCTAAAAAATAATGCGCTAAAGTTGATTTATCGTTTATTACGATGTCGAAAATCCCAAGGGGCTATAGGATTTTTATCTTTCCAAAGCCCTTTTTTGTTTTGTTTAGCTTGCGTTTCTAATCTTACCATTTCTTGATTATTTGCTATCCCTTTATAACGGTAAGCCCAAGCATAGCCACTTTCAACCATCTTAGCATTGATATTTATCTTATTGGAAAATACAGTACCTAACGTTCGTTGATAGATATCTTTTTTACTCTCTTTTATAAAAACAGCTTTACCCGCAACAAGTGACGCTAAATATTTTCTCGACACATTGCCATAAGCTTGTTTTTTTTCGGGCGCATCGATATCTAACAATCTAACTCTTATTTTTTGTTTAGTGTTGGTTAATACATCAATTGTATCGCCATCAATCACTTTGACTACTTTGCCTGCAAAATCAGCATAAACAAAAGAACTGAATAAAAAAGAAAAAACAATAATAATAAAAAAACGTTTTAACAAAATCATATTTAAAAACTTAAAAAATAAACTTATTATGGCGATGACCAACAAATGATGAACTAGTTTATATTGTTATAAGGAATATCATTTGATCATAGGCACAATAGATAACTAGGTTGAGCTGCAATGACAAATAGCAAAAACATGTTGTTATTAATGATACTCAATCAACCACTGTTGTCTAATAAATCGTTATTTTAGCCTTACAACTAGTGCGTTATAAGGCTAAGTAACCTTTATTATGAATTAAAATTCGCTGGTATCTTTAAATAATCCAACTTTTAAATCAGTTGCTTCATAAATTAATTTACCATCAACATAAACTTCGCCATCTCCAATTCCCATAATTAATTTACGGTTAATGACGCGTTTAAAATGAATTTTATAAGTCACTTTTTTATTTTTTGGCAGGATCTGACCTTTTAATTTTAATTCGCCAACACCCAGTGCGCGTCCTTTACCTTTACCACCAATCCAACCAAGATAAAAGCCGACTAATTGCCATAATGCATCTAAGCCTAAACAACCAGGCATCACAGGATCGTTTTTAAAGTGACATTTAAAGAACCATAAATCAGGATTGATATCGAATTCTGCTTCAACATAACCTTTACTATAGTTACCGCCATCTTCATTCATTTCAATCACACGATCCATCATTAACATTAGATCAGAAGGTAAAGGAGGACCATCATGACCAAATAATTCACTATTGCCTGATTTAATCAAATCTGCTTTATCATACGAAGACTTACGTTCAAATGTCATAAAAAAACCTTTTATTTGTTGTTATTACTTCATGGTCAAAATAACGGTATTATTCATATCCATGTTATAAAAATAGATAGTGTTTAAACAGTATCAGTTTAACTCATTAATTAATGAGATTTTGCTTTAAAGTGTATTGGTTATTATTATTTTTTGCAATATTTTTGCCATCTACTCAACCAACTGTCGTGTTTTTTATCTTGCACTAACAGTGACTGCATGCGTGCCTGAATCAATTTGTATAAGCTAATACCATGCTCATCTTTATAGGGAATACCCGTTAGTAAATACAAGGCATCGGCAATATGCTCAACTGCCCAAATTGAAAATTTATTTTCTATCACTGCATTAATCACTTCATCGCTTAAACTCAAATGGCGTTGGTTACTGGCGGGAATAATGACTCCTTGTTGGCCAGTTAAGCCTTGATGCTGACAAACGGCAAAAAAACCTTCTATTTTTTCATTTACCCCACCAATTGACTGTACATGACCAAACTGATCAACCGAACCGGTAACAGCTAATTGTTGATCGATAGGTTGATTGGATAATGCACTAATGAGTGCACAAAATCCAGCCAGTGAAGCACTATCACCATCGATTTCACTATAAGATTGTTCAAACACTAAAGATGTTGAAAAAGGTAATTGATGATTTATCGCAAATTCTGACATCATAAATGCTTGCATTATCATCATTCCTTTAGAATGAATGTTACCTGCAAGGTCAGTTTTACGTTCAATATCAATCAATTCACCATCACCAAAATGAATAATGCAGCTTAAACGAGAGGGTTCCCCTATGGCTCTTGGATAACCCGGATATTCAATGACAGATAACCCATTTATTTGCCCAACAACCTGATCTTTGGTATTAATCATTATCTGGTTGGTAAATATTTCATCATAAAACCGCTCAGTTAAATAACTTTCGCGCCAAAGTTTTTGCTTGATTGACTTGATTATAGCTGACTCATCAATGACACTATTTTCCATATAATGGGCTGCATTAACTAATAGGGTGTAAACCCAATCAACTGCCATAGGAAGATAAAATTGATCACCGGTATAACGTGTTGCCTCTTTATATAACTTAGTGAATGCTGATTTATCAATATGTGGTAAGTTTTGATTCTCAGCTATAAATTCTAAGTAACTAAACCACTGTTCTATCTGTAAAGAGGCGTTAACGGCTAATTCGTTTTCAAACTCACTATAAATTGAAGTGGAGTAAAACTCGGGATCGAGATCTTGTAATTCGGTTAAGCTTAATCTATCACCGACTAAAATAATGCGTAAATCAAGAGGCATTTTTGGAATAGCAATAGGCAATGGGTGTAATTCATCGGCAGAAAACCATTCAAACTCTTGTTTTATCACCATCTGTTTTAATTTAAACCACATAGATGGTTGGGCAAGTAACGAGCGAAGTCCTAAAATCAAAAAACCACCATTGGCTTGATGAACTAATCCTGCTTGTAATTTGATAGGATCATTTTCCGGTTGTCGAACGCAGCCTAATAGCATTTCACTGTCGAAAGAGAGGGCTGTTAAACACGTATCTTGAACAGCAAAGTTATCTTGTTTACTTTTGGCCTTTGTTAGCGTGATTTTGTTATCATTGATATAATAACTAAAGCCTAAAATAGAAGTTGAAATACTAGGTTTGATTGCTTGTTTAAATAGACGAAAAAACAGTTCGCTTTCTGTCCCTTTTAGGAGCATAAACCGAGGGGTATAAGCTTGCTTTTGCTTTGGGCACAATAGTGAAAAGGCATCGGCAATTCGTGGTTGCCATGTCAATAAATTATTTACCTCTTTAGTGGCTAAATCAGTAGGTATTTTTTTGTTATTAACGATGATTTCGATTTGTTTTAAATCTGGTTGAAGCTGTTGTGCTTCGAGTTGTTTGATTGCCAAAATGAGTATCTTTTTTGTTAGCCAAATAAATCTATAAATTATAGCAAGTATCGATTGTAACGCCAACAAATTACCGAGATCTTTATGCTAACAAATAAAAAATTTACAGAAAGATTTTTCAAAATCAGGTAAACTATGCCGTAAATTAATAGTTACTAATCATTGTTATCATCATTGCCAACAATTAAATATGCTCAAACTTAAAAATAATCATTTTAAAGATGAACAAGTTTCACAAATTGTGAGCTGGGGACACTGGTTTACATTATTTAATATTTTTGTCGTAATTATTCTTGGTAGTCAATACTTGATGATTGCGGATTGGCCTCGCACATTTATGGGAAGATTTTATGCTATTATTAGTGCGATTGGGCATTTTAGTTTTTTGACTTTTATTGCTTACTTGATTTTACTTTTTCCATTAAGCTTTTTTATTTATTCATCAAGGTGGCAACGCATCATTGCAACAATTACAGCTACCTTAGGTATTACCTTACTTTTAATTGATATTGACGTTTTTTCGCATTTTCGAATGCATCTTAATTTATCGATTTGGCAATTGCTAACTACGCAAAAGGCTTCTTTTTTAAGTACTGCATTTATTCTTATTCCGTTTATCCTCTTTATTGAGATTTTATTTGCAATCTGGAGCTGGAAAAAGTTACGTAGCCTTACTAAACGTAAACGATTTGCAAAGCCAGTTGTCCTTATATTTATTCTTTGCTTTATTTCTTCCCATCTTATTCATATTTGGGCTGATGCTAATTTTTATCGACCAATAACCATGCAGCGTTCAAGCTTGCCGCTGTCTTATCCGCTTACCGCGAGGCATTTTCTTGAGCGTTATGGTTTTATTGAGCAAAATGATTATCGTAATCGGGTTATTCAAGAAGGTAATCCATTCGCACTTGCAATTGAGTATCCACTTGGGCGTATCACATTTGATACCGAACAACAGATGAAAAATGTGGTAATGATTGCTATAGATGGATGGAATTATGATTTGCTTGATGACACTATGCCTGCGTTAAATAAATTTGCGCATAACAGCCTCTTTTTTACTAATCATTATGGTGCAAGCAATCAGTCATATTTAAATGATTTTTCACTGTTTTATGGGTTAGATCCCAATTATTACAACAGTATTTTAGCCAGTCACAAAACTTCGGCTTTAATTGATGCAGTAATAAAACAACATTATAATTTAGGTTTATTTTCGGCCGATGGTTTTGCCGAACCTCTTTATCGTTATGCATTACTCTCTAATTTTACCTTACCTGAACCTAAAAAACAGACTAATCGACAAGTCACTGATAACTGGATGGCATGGCATGACAAACAAAACGAATTGGACAACCATGCACCTTTATTTTCTGTCATTCAATATTCACTGGGTTCTAAAAATAAAAACGTACCGATAACTGAATTAAAAACTGAGGCAAAAAAATTAGATCAGTATTTAGAATCGATAATTAGTTACTTAAAATTATCAAATTCATTTGATAATACGATTATTGTTATCACCGGATCGAATGACATTAAGATTAATGAAAATTTGAAAATTGCATTACGTGATAATACAAAGAGTTTTAGTCGGGAATCACTAAAAGTACCATTAATTATTTCTTGGCCAAATAAAGAGGCCAAACAAATAAGTGATGTAACTACGCAAACTGATATTTTAAGTACATTAATGCAAGAAGCATTCAATGTTACCACACCACCTCAACAATATAGTCAAGGTAAAAACTTATTTGATCAAAAATCTAGACAATGGATCATTGCTGGCAATGAAAGCGAAATAGCCGCGCTTTATAGTGATAAAACCGTTGTTCTTGATGAATTTGGGCGCTCAAAAATTTATGATTTAAACGATAAATTAGAAAAAGATCAGAAAATAAGCTTACCAATATTCTTACAAATTGTAACCGAGAATCGCCGGTTTATGGTTTTTGATGATTAAGAGTAAAAAAAGGGTGAAGATTACTTCACCTCTTTCCCCATTGCTTGTAAATCGGCATGATAAGATGAACGAACGAATGGACCACACGCCGCATGGGTAAATCCCATATTTAATGCGATTTGTTTTAACTCATCAAATTCTTCCGGTGGCACATAACGCTCAACCGGTAGATGATATTTGCTTGGTTGTAGATATTGACCTAACGTTAGCATAGTTACGCCATGGGTACGAAGGTCTTTTAATACTTGAATCAGTTCTTCATTAGTTTCACCAAGTCCTACCATTAAGCCAGATTTTGTGGGTATTTCAGGATGTCTTTCTTTAAAAGCGGCTAATAATTTTAGTGAACCTTGATAACTGGCACCAGGACGAATTTTTTTATAAAGGCGTGGAATATTTTCTAAATTATGATTAAACACATCTGGTGGATTTTCACTTAACACCTTAACCGCTTCATCAATGCAACCACGAAAATCTGGGGTCAAAGTTTCAACTTTAATATTAGGGCTTAATGCTCTAATTTCTTTGGTACACGAAGCAAAATGGCTCGCGCCGCCATCTTTAAGATCATCACGATCTACCGAGGTAATTACTACATAACGCAGTCTCATTTCTTGTATAGTTTTAGCTAATTTTATGGGTTCTTCACGATCTGGCGGTAAAGGTCGTCCGTGTGCAACGTCGCAAAATGGGCAACGACGAGTACAAATATCGCCTAAAATCATAAAAGTCGCCGTTCCATGATTAAAGCACTCAGCTAAGTTAGGACAAGAAGCCTCTTCACAAACTGAATGTAAACCGTGTTTGCGCATGGTATTTTTAATATGCGAAATGTTATCAGAATGAACTGGTAATTTGATTTTCATCCATTCCGGTTTTTTTAGTGGCGCAGCGTCTTGTATTGTAATAGTTGGGATTAATCGTGTTTTATCAGCATCACGATATTTTGAGCTTCTGATTATTGTTTCATTATTTTGCATAATTTATATCTTATTAGTTTGTTAACTGCTTGATGAAATTATTGGTTAACAATTGTTTTATTTTTTTACGATCAATTGGCGAGACATATTCTTTTAATTGTGTCATTTGTAATCCGGCATAACCACAAGGATTGATATTTTTAAACGGTCCAAGGTCCATATCAATATTTAATGCAAGCCCATGTAATGTGCAACCTCTTTTAATATGTAACCCGAGTGAACAGATTTTCTTGTTATTGATATACACGCCCGGCGCATCGGCTTTAGCGTAAGCTATAATACCATAGTGTTGCAAAGTATCGATGACACTCTTTTCCAAATAACTGACAATATCACGAATGCCGATCTTACGTCGTTTCAAATCAAATAATATATACATAATCTGCTGACCAGGTGCGTGATAGGTAATTTGTCCGCCGCGATCAGTTTGTACAATCGGAATATCTGTTTTGCATAACAAATGTTCTGGCTTACCAACTTTTCCTTGTGTAAAAACAGGGTAGTGCTCAACTAACCAAATTTCATCCAATGTTTGTTCATTGCGATTAAGCGTAAATTCATGCATGGCTTGATAAGTTTGCAGGTAGGGCTGTATATCTAAATCCTGAATAATAATATCTTCTGCTTTCATCTTCACTGTAGCGTTTATCTGCCATTTTTATCAAAATCTTACATCTATATATCAGATTTTACTATAACTTGACAATACATAGCTAATCACGGTATAACCAATCCCATTAATTCAGATAAATTAATTTTTATTAAATTTGATTTATATCAATTGATTATGGGTTTATTTAAATTAATAATTGAAATGGTTGATTAATTTGATAGGAATTAACATTCTTTTCTAAACTATGGTTTGCTTTACTTTTTCTTTGAAAATGGCAGACTTATACTAAATAAGCTCCGTAATGCAGAGTAGAAGGTTATAAGTTAGTTATGGCTTAAGTTATAGCTAAGGATAGCAAAAGCTGCATTTTTTTTAACAAAAAAGAGGTTTTTATATGTCGGACATGCAAGTGAATGATATCGATCCTATTGAAACACAAGATTGGCTAAAAAGTCTTGATTCAATTATTCGTGAAGAAGGCATCGAACGTGCACAATATATTATTGAACAAATAGTCAATAAAGCCAAAGATGGTGGTGTTCCTTTACTTTTTGGTTCTTCAACCAGTAATTATATCAATACCATCCCTGTAGAAGAGGAGCCAGCATATCCGGGGGATTGGGAAATTGAAAGACGCATTCGTTCAATTGTTCGTTGGAATGCTATTATGATGGTACTTAGAGCATCTAAAAAGGATTTAGAGCTTGGCGGTCATATGGCATCATTTCAGTCTGCTGCTACATTTTATGAAGTTTGTTTTAACCACTTTTTCCGTGCCAGAAATGAGAAAGATGGTGGTGACTTAATTTATTTCCAAGGTCATATCTCACCGGGAATTTATTCACGTGCATTTATTGAAGGTCGTTTGACTGAAGAACAATTAGATAATTTCCGTCAAGAAGTTCATGGTAAAGGTCTATCATCTTATCCTCATCCAAAATTAATGCCTGAATTCTGGCAATTCCCAACTGTTTCTATGGGATTAGGTCCGGTTAGTGCGATTTTCCAAGCTCGATTCTTAAAATACCTAAACCATCGTGGGCTTAAAGATACCTCAGAACAAACTGTCTATGCATTTTTAGGTGATGGTGAAATGGATGAGCCAGAATCAAAAGGGGCAATCACAGTTGCAACCCGTGAAAAACTAGACAATTTAGTTTTTGTTATCAACTGTAATTTACAACGCTTAGATGGCCCTGTTACTGGTAATGGTAAAATTATCAATGAACTCGAAGGTGTATTTGCTGGTGCGGGTTGGAATGTTATTAAAGTGCTTTGGGGTGATCGTTGGGATAAATTATTACAAAAAGATAAATCAGGTAAATTAATCCGTCTAATGAACGAAACACTTGATGGTGATTACCAAACATTAAAATCTAAAGATGGTGCTTATGTTCGTGAACACTTCTTTGGTAAATACCCTGAAACCGCAGCCTTAGTTAAAGATATGTCTGATGAAGAGATCTTTAGATTAAATCGAGGTGGTCAAGATCCATCTAAAATGTTTGCTGCATTTATGCGAGCAAAACAGACTAAAGATCGACCAACTGTAATTTTAGCTCATACTATTAAAGGTTATGGTATGGGTGAAGCGGCTGAAGCGAAAAATATTGCTCACCAAGTTAAAAAAATGAATATGGATGGTGTTCGTCATGTTCGTGATTTCTTTAATATTCCTGTGACTGACGATGCACTTGAAAAATTACCTTATATTAAATTTGAAGAACATACACCTGAATACAAATATATCCATGAACGTCGTAATGCGCTGCATGGCTATGTTCCGTCAAGATTAACTAAGTTCTCTGGAACAGTTTCTATTCCACCATTAAGTGAGTTTGCGCCATTACTTGAAGCACAAACTAAAGAAATTTCAACAACAATTGCGTTTGTTCGTGCTCTTAACATCATGCTTAAGGACAAAGAGTTAGCACCACGTTTAGTGCCAATTCTCGCTGATGAAGCACGTACTTTTGGTATGGAAGGCTTATTCCGTCAAATTGGTATCTATAATCCACATGGACAACAATATACCCCACAAGATAGAGAACAAGTCGCTTACTATCGTGAAGATGAAAAAGGTCAGATTTTACAAGAAGGAATCAATGAATGTGGTGCGACAGCTTCTTGGATTGCTGCTGCAACTTCATATAGTACTAATGATTTCCCAATGATTCCATTCTATATTTATTACTCAATGTTTGGTTTCCAACGCATTGGTGATTTAATGTGGGCAGCTGGCGATCAACAAGCTCGCGGATTTATGATCGGTGGTACATCTGGACGCACAACCCTAAATGGGGAAGGCTTACAACACCAAGATGGTCATAGCCATATTCAAGCTTTAACTATCCCGAATTGTATCTCTTATGATCCTGCATATGCTTATGAAGTCGCTGTTATAATGCAAGATGGCTTACGTCGTATGTATGGCGAACAAGAAAATGTTTACTACTACATCACAACTCTTAACGAAAATTATGCGCAACCAGCGATGCCAGAAGGTGCAGAAGAGGGGATCCGTCGAGGTATTTATAAACTTGATACCGTTGCAGGTCAAGCAGGTAAACCAACTGTTCAGTTATTAGGTTCAGGCTCTATATTACGCCATGTTCGTGATGCTGCTGCTATCCTAGCGAAAGATTATGGGGTTAACTCAGAAGTTTACAGTGTAACATCTTTTACCGAGCTTGCTCGTGATGGACAAGATTGTGAACGTTACAATATGTTACATCCAAGTGAAACACCAAAAGTGCCTTATGTTGCACAGGTGATGAATAATAATCCAGCGGTTGTGTCAACTGACTATATGAAACTGTTTGCTGAACAAATCCGCGGTTTTGTTCCTGCCGAAAGCTACCGAGTATTAGGTACTGATGGCTTTGGTCGCAGTGATAGTCGAGAAAACTTGCGCCATCATTTTGAGGTAGATGCATCTTATGTTGTTGTTGCTGCATTGGGTGAACTTGCTAAACGTGGTGATATTCAAGCTAGTGTGGTTGAAGAAGCCATCAAAAAATTTGAAATCAACCCAGATAAACTCAACCCACGTATTGCATAAGAGGTAAAAAGAATGAGTATAGAAATAAAATTACCCGACATTGGTGGTGATGAAGTTGAAGTAACCGAAATTTTGGTCAAAGTCGGTGATAAAGTTGCTGTTGACGATAATATTATGACTGTTGAAGGTGATAAAGCGTCAATGGAAATTCCTGCACCACAAGCAGGCGTTGTAAAATCTATCATTGTGAAAGTTGGTGACAAAGTAAAAACTGGCGTTGCAATTATGGAATTTGATGAAGATGGTGCAAGTGCACCAGCTACCAAAGAAGAGCCAAAATCAGCGCCTGCTGCACCTGCTGCTCCAGCCGCAAGTCAAATTGTTGATGTCAATGTACCTGATATTGGTGGTGATGAAGTTGAAGTCACTGAAATTTCGGTTAAAGTTGGTGATAGCGTAGCAATCGATGATAACATCATCACTGTTGAAGGCGATAAAGCATCAATGGAAGTGCCTGCAACCGTTGCTGGTGTTGTTAAAAACATTGTTGTTAAAGTTGGCGATAAAGTTAAAACTGGTTCTAAAATAATGGAATTTGAAACGGCAGCATCGACTGCACCAGCGAAAGCTGAAAGTTCAGCGCCAGTATCAACACCAGCTCAAGTAGCTCCGGCGCCTGCAACAGTAGCTGAGCCGGCTAAGGCATCAGCTCCAGCAACCACGGGCAATGATTTTGTTGAAAATGATGCTTATGCACATGCAACACCATCGGTTCGTCGTTTAGCTCGCGAATTTGGCGTTAATCTTGCTAAAGTGACACCAACAGGTCCTAAACATCGTATTTTACGTGAAGATATTCAAGCTTATGTTAAAAATGCGGTTAAACAAGTTGAAAGTGGCAATGCAGGTGGTGCATTACCTGGCTTACTACCATGGCCAAAAGTTGATTTCAGTAAATTTGGTGAAGTAGAATCATTACCATTAACTAAGATTCAAAAAGTATCAGGTGCTAATTTACATCGCAACTGGGTCATGATTCCGCATGTTACTGAATTTGATGAAACAGATATTACTGATCTAGAAGCATTTCGTAAGCAACAAAATGCTGAAGCTGATAAGAAAAAACTTGATCTTAAGATCACACCACTTGTATTTATTATGAAGGCGGTAGCAAGTGCGTTAACGGCTTACCCACGCTTTAACAGTTCATTATCTGAAGATGCACAAACCTTAATCATTAAAAAATACATTAATATTGGGGTAGCGGTTGATACGCCAAATGGTTTAGTAGTGCCGGTATTTAAAGATGTGAATAAAAAAGGTATTGTTGAACTTTCACGTGAACTGGCTGAAATTTCTAAAAAAGCGCGTGACGGTAAATTAACAGGTTCAGACATGCAAGGTGGTTGTTTTACTATTTCTAGCCTAGGTGGAATTGGTACCACTTCATTTACTCCAATTGTAAATGCGCCTGAAGTCGGAATTTTAGGGGTATCACGCTCTACTATGAAACCTGTTTGGAATGGTAAAGAGTTTACACCACGCTTAATGTTACCATTGTCATTATCATTTGATCACCGTGTGATTGATGGTGCTGACGGTGCACGCTTCTTAAGCCATATTGTTAACGTATTATCCGACTTACGTCGTTTAGTGATGTAGTGGAGGAAAATAGATTATGAGTCAAGAAGTTAAAACACAACTTGTAGTTTTAGGTGCAGGGCCAGCGGGATATTCCGCTGCGTTCCGCGCAGCCGATCTTGGTTTAGATGTCACCTTAGTTGAACGTTACTCAACGCTAGGTGGGGTGTGTCTGAACGTCGGTTGTATTCCTTCCAAAGCATTACTGCATGTTGCTAAAGTAATGGATGAAGCCAAATCATTAACTGAGCATGGTATTCATTTTGGTACCCCAAAACTTGAATTAGATAAAGTACGCGGTTGGAAAGAGAAAGTCATTAATCAGCTCACTAATGGATTAGCGGGTATGGCTAAAATGCGTAAAGTGAACGTAATTCAAGGTGAAGCGCAATTTACTGGCAGTCATACTATGGATGTGACATCGTCAAAAGGCATTACCAAAATTACCTTTGATAATGCGATTATTGCTGCTGGTTCTCGCCCAATTACATTACCATTCATTCCTCATGAAGATCCGCGTATTTGGGATTCAACCGATGCATTAGCATTAACCACCATTCCTAAAAAATTATTATTAATGGGTGGGGGAATTATTGGACTCGAAATGGGTACTGTTTATCATGCCCTAGGTTCAGAAGTGGATGTGGTTGAAATGTTTGACCAAGTGATTCCTGCGGCTGATAAGGATGTCGTTAAAGTCTTCACTAAACAAATTCAGAAGAAGTTTACCCTAAGACTGGAAACTAAAGTCACTACCGTTGAAGCAAAACATGATGCCATTTATGTCACCATGGAGAAAAAAGACGGAACGACCGAAACGCATACCTATGATGCTGTGTTAGTCGCAATTGGACGTACACCAAATGGTAAACTAATTGGCGCTGAAAAAGCTGGCGTAAATGTTACCGATCGTGGCTTTATCGAAGTTGACAAACAAATGCGCACTAATGTACCGCATATTTATGCGATAGGTGACGTAGTGGGTCAACCAATGCTTGCGCATAAAGGTGTGCATGAAGGGCATGTTGCTGCTGAAGTAATTGCCGGTAAAAAACACTTCTTCGATCCAAAAACTATTCCTTCAATTGCATACACTGAACCTGAAGTAGCTTGGGTTGGTTTAACTGAAAAAGAAGCCAAAGCTAAAGGTATTGATTACGAAGTAGCAATCTTCCCATGGTCAGCATCAGGACGCGCGATTGCTTCTGATTGTTCAGAGGGTATGACAAAACTGATCTTCAATAAAGCTGATAATCGCTTACTTGGTGGAGCGGTTGTCGGTGTGAATGGTGGAGAGTTGCTAGGTGAAATCACTTTAGCTGTTGAAATGGGATGTGATGCAGAAGATATTGCATTAACTATTCATGCTCATCCGACATTACATGAATCGATCGGTTTAGCGTCCGAAATTTATGAAGGATCGGTAACCGATCTACCGAATGTAAAAGCGAAGAAAAAATAGTTAAAACAGACTTTTTAACTGTATATAAAATGCCATTAGCATTAAAAATGCTAATGGCATTTTTATTTCGATTAGCAATCCCTTTTCAACTCCAATAACAAACGCATTATTTAACTTTTTATTTATTGGTTTGATTTAAATTCAGGACTTTATATCTCAA
>NZ_JAFNOQ010000014.1:0-40902 GCF_026536145.1 Gilliamella sp. B3464
TTAAAGTTGTTTTACCATGGTCAACGTGGCCGATTGTACCAACGTTAACGTGGGGTTTTGTACGTTCAAATTTTTCTTTAGACATCTTAATGTTCCTTTATTTAACCACTTCCCTAATTCAATAGGGAAGTGTTACTTTATTTATATAAATAATTATTTCGCTTTACGAGCTTCAATAATTGCGGTTGCAATATTTGTTGGTGCTTCATTGTACTTCAAGAACTCCATTGAGTAAGAAGCACGACCTTGTGTTTGTGAACGAAGGTCTGTTGCATAACCAAACATTTCTGAAAGTGGAACTTGTGCTTTAACTGTTTTACCAGTTGCAGTATCTTCCATACCTTCGATCATACCACGACGACGGTTTAAGTCACCGATAACGTCACCCATATAATCTTCAGGGGTTTCAACTTCTACTTTCATAATCGGTTCTAAAAGCACAGGTTTAGCTTTCATGAAGCCTTCTTTAAATGCCATTGAACCGGCAATTTTAAATGCCATTTCTGATGAGTCGACATCATGGTAAGAACCATCAAAGATAGTGACTTCAACATCAACAATTGGGTAACCAGCAAGAACACCGTTTTTCATTTGTTCTTGACAGCCTTTATCAACTGCTGGGATGTATTCTTTAGGAACCACACCACCAACAATTTCGTTGTTGAATTTGTAGCCTTCGCCACCCGCTTCCAATGGTTTGATTTTTAACCATACATGACCATATTGACCACGACCACCAGACTGACGAACAAATTTACCTTCTTGTTCAACTTCATTGCGAATTGTTTCACGGTAAGCAACTTGTGGTTTACCAACATTTGCTTCCACTTTAAATTCACGTTTCATACGGTCAACGATGATTTCTAAGTGTAGTTCACCCATACCAGAAATAATGGTTTGACCTGATTCTTCATCAGTGTGTACACGGAATGAAGGATCTTCTTGTGCTAGTCGACCTAAAGCAAGACCCATTTTTTCTTGGTCAGCTTTAGTTTTTGGTTCTACTGCAACAGAAATAACGGGTTCAGGGAACTCCATTCTTTCAAGAATGATAGGTGCGCTTTCAGCACATAGTGTATCACCTGTTGTTACATCTTTAAGACCGATTGCTGCAGCGATGTCGCCAGCGCGAACTTCTTTGATTTCTTCACGTTTGTTAGCGTGCATCTGAACGATACGACCAAAGCGTTCTTTTTTATCTTTAACAGAGTTAAGAACAGTATCACCAGAGTTAACCACACCAGAGTAAACACGGAAGAATGTTAAGTTACCAACAAATGGGTCAGTTGCAATTTTAAATGCTAATGATGAGAATGGTTCATCATCACTTGAATGACGTTCTGCTGGTTCACCATCTGGTAATTCACCTTTAATCGCTGGAACATCAGTCGGTGCTGGTAAATATTCAACAACTGCATCAAGCATGAATTGAACACCTTTATTTTTAAAGGCACTACCACAAGTTACTAAGATGATTTCATTAGCAAGTACGCGTTCACGTAATGCTTTTTTCACTTCTTCTTCAGTTAACTCTTCACCACCAAGGTATTTTTCCATTAACTCTTCGTTTGCTTCAGCTGCGGCTTCCATTAAGTTAGCACGCCATTCTTCGACTTGCTCAACCATGTCAGCAGGCACATCTTCATAAGTAAATGTTACGCCTTGATCAGCATCGTTCCAGTTAATTGCTTTACGTTTAAGTAAATCAACTACACCAGTAAATCCTTCTTCAGCACCGATTGGTAATACTAATGGAACAGGTACTGCTGCTAAACGTGTTTTGATTTGTTCTACAACACGTAAGAAGTTAGCACCCATACGGTCCATTTTGTTTACAAATGCGATACGTGGAACTTTATATTTGTTTGCTTGGCGCCATACTGTTTCTGATTGAGGTTGCACACCACCAACCGCACAGTAAACCATAACTGCACCATCAAGTACACGCATAGAACGTTCAACTTCGATTGTGAAGTCAACGTGTCCCGGGGTGTCGATGATATTGATACGGTGTGGTTCAAATTGTTGTCCCATACCAGACCAGAATGCAGTGGTCGCCGCTGACGTGATAGTAATACCACGTTCTTGTTCTTGTTCCATCCAGTCCATGGTAGCTGCGCCATCATGAACTTCACCAATTTTATGACTTACACCAGTGTAAAACAAAATACGTTCAGTTGTTGTCGTTTTACCTGCGTCAATGTGTGCACTGATACCGATATTGCGGTAGCGTGCTATAGGGGTTGTACGAGCCATATTAATCCTCTATTTAGAATCGTTTGCTTAATAAAATATCATTTAGGTGGACTGACAGTAGATATGTGCTGTCAGTCTATTTTCAAGCCACTTAATATAAGTGGTTGATTACCAACGATAGTGTGCAAACGCTCTATTAGCCTCAGCCATACGATGAACATCTTCACGTTTTTTCACAGCGGTACCTTTGTTTTCAAAAGCATCCATAAGTTCATTCGCTAGGCGTAAAGCCATTGATTTATCGCCACGTTTACGTGCAGCATCTACAATCCAACGCATTGCAAGTGCATTTCGACGAACAGGACGCACTTCAACAGGAACTTGGTATGTAGAACCACCAACGCGACGAGACTTAACTTCTACAGTTGGTCTTACGTTATCTAGTGCAACTTCGAAAGCTGCTAAGTGGTCTTTTCCACTACGCTCAGCTAATTTATCAAGAGCTGAATATACGATTGATTCTGCGATAGATTTTTTACCATCTACCATTAAAATATTGACAAATTTTGCCAGTAAATCTGAACCGAATTTCGGATCAGGTAAAATTTTTCTTTGACCGACAACATGACGACGTGGCATTGGAATACTCCGTTTATATGTTATAAATTTTCAGGTTTACCCAAAACTCAAATGAGTTAAATGGAATTTTATAGTTTGGCCTTACTTAACGGAGTACCATTAAGCTTTAGGTCGTTTTACACCGTATTTAGAACGGCTTTGTTTGCGATCTTTAACACCTGCGCAGTCTAATGCACCGCGAACAGTATGATAACGAACACCAGGTAAATCTTTAACACGACCACCGCGGATTAAAATCACGCTATGTTCTTGTAAGTTATGACCTTCACCACCGATGTAAGAAGTCACTTCAAAACCGTTGGTTAAACGTACACGGCATACTTTACGTAATGCTGAGTTAGGTTTTTTCGGTGTAGTTGTGTAAACACGTGTACAAACACCGCGTTTTTGCGGGCATGCTTCAAGGGCAGGAACGTTACTTTTCGCTTCCTTTAGGGCTCTTGGTTTGCGTACCAGCTGATTAATTGTTGCCATTAATAAGCTCCTGATTAATTAAAATAAATTTAAAATTGCATTTTAGATACGTAATTAATAACTGTAGACCAAAACCTATGTATATAAGTTTTGGGTCGCAAGATTCTAGACCCCAACAGGCATAATGTCAAGTATTACCACAAGTTGTTTGTCGGGTTTAACACATATTTAATATCAATATTAGCTAGGTATAGTTGAGTATCATCGGTAGGCGAATTATTTTTATCTTAGTAAGATTTTTAGCCACTAAAATAGTCTTTATTATACAGTTAGTTGTAATTGATAGTTTGAGTTTAGGTACACTTGTATTTTATGTGTAATTATTAACATAGTTTTATCGATAAAGATTAAAATTATATTAATCAAATTTTTGCATTAAAAAATGGTAATATTATACTGGATCTTGAATTTACCCTGTATCAAATAACATCGATGAAAAGCGAATCTTACAAAGTTGTTTTACTCTTTAATGCAAACAATATTTATGACCGCCAAATATTAAAAGGCATAGGCGATTATTTGAAATTGCATAATATTCATTGGAATATTTATATTTCAGAAACCCTGCGTTATGATGCAAAAGCCGCTTTTCATTTTGATTGTGATGGGATTATTGCCAATTTTGATGATCCGGATATTGAAGATTTGCTGGCTAAAGAAACCATTCCTATTATTGGTGTTGGCAGCTCTTACCATGATCACGTAAGCTATCCAAACGTACCTTATGTGGCAGCTGATAATTATGCCATTATCGAAAGTGCGTTTAATCATCTATGCGAAAAAGGCATCTATCAATTTGCTTTTTATAGTATACCAACAACGCGATATTGCCGCTGGGCAGCAGTAAGAGAAAAAATATTTGAGCAGATCTTAGCGCAAAAAGGCTACCAAGGGGTTATATATCAAGGTATGACCACCTCGCTGGATAATTGGCAAGAAAGCCTAGATAAACTGTCTAAATGGTTACTCACTTTACCGATTAATACAGGCATTATTGCAGTCAATGACGCCAGGGCGCATCATATTTTGCAAGCTTGTGATAGGGTGGGAATAAAAATACCTGAACAGTTATGTTTGATTGGGATTGATAATGAAGAGGTGATCAATAATTTGTCGATGGTGTCGTTATCGACTGTCAAGCAAGGGACTGAAGAGATGGGATTTAATGCGGCAAGTTTATTAAATAAACAGTTCGCAAAAGGCAAAATTTCAACAGAACCACTCCTTATAGCACCTAAAAAAATTATTGCTCGGCGCTCAACTGATTACCGATCAATACAAGATCCATATGTAATTCAAGCTATGCACTATATCCGCGATTATGCTTGTAAAGGAATTAAAGTTGAGCAAGTTATTTCTGAAATGCAAATATCTCGATCAAACTTAGAACTTCGTTTCAAAGCGTCATTAGGTAAAACAATTCATTGTGTCATTCATGAAGAAAAGTTTAATCGAGCCAAATACCTATTAATTGAATCTTCACTGTCGATTCAAATGATTTCTGAGCAGTGTGGTTACCCCTCTGTACAATACTTTTATTTTTTATTCAAAAAGCTTTATGGAATAACACCTAAAGATTATAGAAATAAGTATGCTGTCAATAAAACTTCATCATGATATCGCGTTAATAAAAATTAGGTTGTATCACTTTATCACCAGAAAAAAATTGCTTGTTACTGACAAAATTTTTCTGGTGTGAATAGACTATTTTTTAACTGAACCAATCGATAATATAGCTATACCCCCCATTGTTGCAAATATCAATGAAACGATAAAAATTGCAGAAAAGCCAAATACTGAAATAACAAAAGCAGCAATAATTGGCGCTAGTGCTTGGGTAATAGTATTGCCTAGATTGTAAATACCTAAAAAGAATGCTATGCGATTTTTATCGGGAATCACTTTTAAATTTAATAAATTGTCGAGTGAATTCCAGATCCCCATACCAATACCAGCAGTGAAGGCATAAATAAGGACACCATTTAGGTTTGGATAAATAAATAAGCTTATTGCACCAATACCTAAAAAGATGGTGGACAGTCCAACAGGTAGTTTTAGAATTTTTAATTTATCGGAGATTGGTCATGCAATGAACCCCATTAAAATGCCTAATATAAGCATAATCAAATTAATTAGCTGAATTGAATTTTGGATTTTTAATTCTAAAAAAGATTTGTTTAGCACAGGTGGTGTGTAACAATCGCCAATCAAGCTAGCGGTAGTTTATTGACACAATAATGTTATGTTAACGCCTTTTTATTGGGAAGAGCGATTTACTTAGGTATTGATATGATTGGTTTTCGATAGTGAAAATAAAGGGGGAAGATAACGTGATTCTTTCCCCTTTGATGAATCATTAACACATGAGTGGTTTTAGTTGCTGATAAATCTGTCTAAAAATAGCGCGTTGTTGTTGATATAACTGATAATTGTCACGATTCGGTTGATGCAGTTGAATTACTTTAGGTGAAGGTAATAAAGTTTTTATAGGGGTATCTGGATGGCAAGCAATTTGGGCTAGTTTAGCTGCCCCTAATGCTGGGCCGACTTCACCGCCTTCACAATATTCAATAGGATAACCAGAAATATCACAGATTAATTGTCGCCAGTAGGCACTTTTTGCCCCGCCACCAATTACCATTATTTTATCGGGCGAAATGCCGGTTTTCGCAACGACATCGATACCGTCAGCCAGTGCGTAACTGACACCTAACAATATGGCTTTAGCTAAGTCTACTTTGTTGTGCTGATTAGTTAAGCCAAAAAATACGCCTTTCGCTTCAGGATTATTATGTGGCGTTCTTTCGCCAGATAAATAAGGTAAAAATTGGATGGGAGATTTAGCATCAGTTTGATCGGTTTGAATTAATGAAATTAGCGTAGGTACATCTTTGATTGATAATAATTGGCAGCCCCAATCAAGGCAAGATGCACAGCTTAACATTACGGACATAAGATGCCAACGATCTGGTAATGCATGACAAAAACTGTGAATGGCCTGTTCTGGTTGACTAACAAAATGATCTGTGACAGCAAAGTAGACGCCCGAGGTGCCAAGTGATAACATCGCTTGCCCAGGTTGATAGAGCCCAACACCAATTGCGCCAGCTGCATTATCACCGCCACCAGCAACCACCGGAATGGTATTAATTCCCCAGCTTTTTGCAACTTCATCGTTGACATAACCGGTGATTTGATTACCTTCAAATAGCGTCGGCATATGATGCCTGCTTAGTCCGCAAGCGGCTAATAGATCATCATTCCAATCACGTTTTTCAACATCTAACCACATGGTACCGGCTGAATCTGACATGTCTGATGCCAATTGTCCGGTAATGTTAAGACGTAAATAATCTTTAGGCAGGAGTACTTTATCGATTTTGGCAAAAATGTCTGGCTCATGATTTTTAACCCATTTGATTTTAGGCGCAGTAAAGCCAGCCATCATTAAATTACCGGTAATTTTTCTTGAATTCGGGACTTGCTGTTCTAATTGATGACACTCGGCATCGCAGCGGCCATCATTCCATAAGATGGCTGGTCTTAAAATTTGCAATTGTTTATCTAATAATACTGCGCCATGCATTTGCCCACTTAAACCAATCGCTTTAACGTGTTGTAAATCATGCAGTGAACCAAGCTCATGCATTGCTATATTAGTCGCTTGCCACCATTGATTTGGATCTTGTTCTGACCAAAGCGGAAAAGGGCGAGACACGCTAAGAGGTTGTGTTGTCGATGCGATAATGTTTTGCTGTTCATCCATAAGAATGACTTTTATACCGGAAGTACCTAAATCAATACCAATATACATATATTTCTCCACTACAATGTTTATTAAGGCTACGGGTTTGTAGCCCTAATAAACTTATGTTGCCTAACGATTAGCCAAAAATGAACTTATTGACTAAGTTTTCAAGTTTTTCTTGCTCACCACTACGTGTTTTTGGTTGTAATTTATGTTTTAGACTATACTCTGCAATTTGTTGTAATGACATTTTTCCCTGTAATATATCGTTACCCAGTTGTTTATCCCAACCGGCATAACGATTGGTAACACATTGGTTTAATATTTGGCTTTCGAGCATTTTTGCCGCATTTTTTAATGATAACGCCATAGTATCAATGGCACCAATATGACCATAAAAGACATCGTACTTATCAACGCTTTGACGACGAATTTTGGCGTCAAAATTTAGCCCACCTGTTTTAAAGCCACCGCTTTTTAGGATTTCATACATGACAAGAGTATTTTCTTCGACACTATTTGGAAATTGATCGGTATCCCAACCTAATTGCGGATCGCCTCGATTGGCATCAAGCGAACCAAAAATATCAAGAGAGATAGCTGAGGCAACTTCATGTTGAAAAGAGTGACCAGCAAGAGTGGCATGATTAGCTTCGATGTTAACTTTTATCTCGTTTTCTAGTCCAAATTGTTTTAAGAAGCCATAAATAGTGGCAACATCATAATCATACTGATGTTTGGTGGGTTCTTGAGGTTTAGGTTCGATTAGTAACGCACCTTTGAAACCAATTTTATGTTTGTTTTCAACAACCAATTGCATAAATTTACCCAGTTGTTGTCTTTCTTTACGCAGATCGGTATTTAAAAGTGTTTCATAGCCTTCACGACCTCCCCATAGCACATAATTTTGTCCACCAAGTTTATGTGTGGCATTCATCGCATAGACAACTTGTGTTGCAGCACAAGCAAAAACTTCTGGATCAGGATTAGTTGCTGCACCCGCTGCATATTTCGGATTAGTGAAACAATTTGCTGTACCCCAAAGTAGGTTAATGCCCGTTTGTTGTTGTTTTTCTAGCAAAATGTCAGTCATCGTGGATAAATTATTGATGTATTCTTGAATTGAACTCCCCTCAGGTGAAACATCCACGTCATGAAAAGCATAAAAAGGAACATTCATTTTGTAGAAAAACTCAAAAGCAATCTCGGCTTTTGCTTTAGCATTGATTAAAGGATCACTACTTTTTTGCCAAGGATAATCAAACGAACCAGAACCAAACATATCGGTACCTGCCCAACAAAATGTATGCCAATAGCAGATTGAAAAACGTAAATGTTCAGCCATTGTTTTACCTAAAATTATCTGGTTTGGATCATAATGTCGAAATGCAAAAGGATTATCTGATTGTGTTCCTTCATAGTTGATTCTATCTATTTTGTCGTAATATTGATTCATACTATTCCTCTAAATGATGCCTAATAAGTTAATGAGAAAGTTATCTTTGCTTGTTTTAATTTAGTGTTAAGCACAGTTGTGTTAATACGTTGTAATCAATATGCATTAAATTTGAAACTAACGACAATTATTAAATTTTGTAATTATTTTATGTTTTTTTATTTTTGTGATGCAGATCAAACTCTATAAGCACGTCTAGTGACATGTTTGGTAATGAATAATTTTTTTGACTGAATAATGCGGATTTTTGAAGATTAGCTGGTTGGTAAGTAACTAAGCTATTACTACGGTGTTAATCGTAGCAATAGCTGTTTAAATTAGTGATGATCAATAAAGATAAATTTTAATGCGAACAATAATGCAAAAATAATTACACAAAGATTGAGTTCTTTAAATTTACCTGTACAGGTTTTTAATACCACATAGGAGATAAAACCAAGCGCAACACCTTCAGTAATTGCAAAGGCAAAAGGCATCATCAAAGCGGTAATAAATGCAGGCGTTGCATCGGTTAAATCAGACCAGTTAACTTTGACTAAACTTGAAACCATTAAAATACCGACAAATATGAGTGCGCCAGATGTGGCATAACTTGGTACTAAATGTGCAAGCGGTGATAAAAAGGTCATCAGTAAGAATAAGATTCCAACCACAACAGCTGTTAAGCCAGTCCGTCCACCAACTGAAATACCCGCAGAACTTTCAATATAAGTTAATACAGATGATGTACCAAATAATCCGCCTAGTGATGAGCTAAAGCTATCGATTAATAGTGCTTGACGCATTTTAGGAAAGCGTCCTTTTTCGTCCGAAATGCCTGCTTTGTCGGTTAAGGCTAAAATTGTGCCTGATGAATCAAATAAGCTAACAATCATCACTGAAAAAATCACACCCATAATACCAATGTTGAATGAGCCAGCAAGATCGACATGACCAACAACTGGTGCGACACTCGGTGGCACTGCCGCGACACCTTGATACGTAATATTAGGATCAAGCCATAACGCCAGTAGGGTGACTACAAATATTGAAATTAAAACCGCTGCATGAAAATTGCGCGCTGCTAAAATAATAATAATAAAAAAACCAAGAGAGCCTAATAAGACTTTGAGTGATAAGATATTGCCCATGGTTAAGAGTGTTGCCGGTGAACTCACGACTATGCCCATATTTTGGAAGCCCATAAAGGCAATAAATAGTCCAATACCTGCGCTAATTCCTACTCGTAAACATTGTGGAATATGCTCAATTAACCAATGACGTACTTTAAACAGTGATAAAGCAAAAAAGACTAAAGAACCCCAAAATATCGCGCCCATGCCAATTTGCCAGGAATAGCCCATTGCGCCGCAAATCCCATAAGCAAAAAAAACGTTAAGTCCCATCGCGGGGGCTAATGCGATTGGTAAATTGGCAAATAAACCCATTAAAATAGTGGCAACAGCTGTCACCACACAGGTGAGAACAAATACCGCAGAAGTATCCATGCCGGTTGCAGATAAGATAGACGGGTTAACAAAGATGATATAAACCATAGTAAGAAAGGTGGTACAACCAGCAATGATTTCGGTGCCAATGGTGGTTTTTTTCTCTTTCAATTGAAATACTTTTTCGAATATTGAATTCATAAGTTAAGGCCTAATTTTGATTGATAATAGTCAATGTGCATTTAGTGTGTCTTTGCTGTGTTTATCTAAAATTTTTGTAAGCCAAAAATAGAAAAGATGCGAAGTATTCGCTCCACATCTTACAATAAACAGAGTTTTTACTGCGTTATTATTGCCAGTTATTTATTTAGGTCAAGTGTTATTCTATCGGACTACCATTTCCTGCAGCAAGATTAGCATTTACCGGAATATCTATTTTAACTTTTAAATTATTGTTAGTATTTGAAGTTTCCATATCAATCGACATGGTTTGACTAACTTGATAGTGATTATTTGTTTCATGTTCTTTATCAATATTAAGAAACTGTAAAAGGTGATTTGCAATCTCTTCTTCACCGGTAACAACTTTGGTTGCACCATGTTCTTCAATATATTCGATTTCATCTTCGTAAAATGCTCGTACATAAATTTCTAAATCAGGATTCACCGTTTTTGCCTGTTGCGATATTTCTGCTGATTTATAGCCATTTGGCGAGGTAATAATTAACCATTTGGCTGATTTGATATGAGCAAAATTGAGGATCCCCGGCTTTATTGCATTACCAAATACCGCAATTAATCCATCATGGCGAATTTTTTCAACTAAAGTTAATGACGGCTCGATCACAATAAACGGCACGTGATGGGCAATTAATTTTTCGGCAATCATACTACCTAATCTATCATAGCCAATTAAAATAGCATGGTTTTTAACCTCGGGTATTTGTTGGTTAATTTCAATAATGGGATCAATCATTCTATCAACAATGTTTTCAGTGCGTGATAAGTAGTATTCGAGCAAATTAAATATGAAGGGATTTAGCACAATAGATATGATAGAACCAGCTAAAATTAGGCTATGCGCTTCATCAGGAAAGATCTGTAAAGTGATACCTAATGCCGCAAGAATATAAGCAAACTCACCAATTTGCGCCAGACTTGCTGAAATAGTTAAAGCGGTGCGTTTAGAATAACCAAATAATCTGACTATCAAATATGCAGCAAGTGATTTGCCTAAAATGATTATTACAATAACCGACAATACGGCAATAGGATGAATCAGTAATATTTGGGGTTTGAATAACATTCCAACTGAAACAAAAAATAGTACGGCAAAGGCATCTTTTAATGGCAAGATATTTTTAGCGGCCCGATGGCTGAGATCTGATTCAGTTAATACCATTCCGGCAAAAAAAGCGCCCAATGCAAATGAAGCGCCAAACAGTTGTACTGCTGCTAAAGCAATACCTAAAGCAATAGCAAGTACGGTTAGTGTGAACAGCTCTTCAGAACCTGTTGCGGCACTTTTGGCTAATAGCCAAGGAATTGTTCGTCGACCAATTACAATCATGATAGCGATAAAAAGAATTACAAGACCTATAGTTTTGGCGACTTCTTTGACAATATCGATTGTATTATAGTTATCGCTATCACTAAACATGGTAGCAATCGCCGGTAGCAATACTAACGTTAACACCATGACCAAATCTTCCACAATTAGCCATCCCACTGCAATTTTACCGCGACGACTCTCTATCAGATTTCGATCTTCTAGGGCTCTGAGTAATACAACTGTACTTGCAGTAGATAAGCACAGCCCAAACACTAATCCCGTTAAAATCGGCCATCCAATCAAGCTAGACATGCCCATTCCAAGTAATGTGGCAACGGTAATTTGAACAATTGCACCGGGAATAGCAATGTTTTTTACTTGCATAAGATCTTTTAATGAAAAGTGTAACCCTACACCAAACATTAATAAAATAATGCCAATTTCTGCTAGTTCTTGCACAATTGATGTATCTGCAACAAATCCAGGTGTTGTGGGGCCAACAATAATACCGGCAATAAGATAACCGACTAGCGGGGAAATACGTAAACGATTAGCGAGTAATCCAAGTAGGGTGGCAAGTACAATGCCGCCGATGATGGCAATGAGTAAAGGCCCGGTGTCATGCATGTATACCTCCTAGCTTTGTAAAGGGTGAGTTTGAAAGTATGGAGTGTGTTAATGTTAACATAACATGATGATTTTTTGAATTAATAGATACAGTTATTCACCAATCACTGTAACAGGTAAATAGTTTGGTTTAAGCTTTATTTACTGTTCTTTGATAGGAATACTTGCTCTCAAATAAAATCGGCAATTTAACTATTTTATGCTTTAAGTCGGACAGTTAAACGATGTAGCTTTGATTGGATAAACAAACGGCGCTTTTTAATCAAGAGTTAACTTAGTTTTAGCCCACTTAGGTGGGCTAATGCATTTTATGCTAACTGTGTTATGCCGGTTTGTTCAGTGTCATTTTAACCTTAAGAATACGGTGACTGTCTACTTTGGTCGTTTCAATCGCTTTAAAAAAGGGGGATTGAGTCTTGCTTTGGTAGGGGACCAAACCATTTGTGATTGGTTCGATAGGTAACAAGTGCACTTTCATGAGGAGTTAACTTAGTTTTAGCCCACTTAGGTGGGCTAACTCATTTTATGCTAATTGTGTTATGCCGGTTTGTTCAGTGTAATTTTGACTTTAAGAATACGGTGACTTTCTACCTCGGCAATTTCAAATTGATAATCGCCAATTTGGATGGTATCGCCAACATTAAGCAAATGCTGCGCTTTTTCCATTAAAAGTCCCGCTAATGTATGATATTCTCTTTTATCATCAATAGGGATTGGGACAAATCGGATCAATTCTTCAACAGGAATATAACCATTGGCTATCCAACTATTATCCTCTAAGCATTGAATATCATGTTTGGCGTCGATTTCCTCTTCTTCGGTTGGAAAGTCCCCCGCGATGGTTTCAATAATATCTGTGACAGTCACAACACCTTGCATTGAACCAAATTCATCAACTACAAAGGCAAAATGGGTTTTAGCTTTTTTAAATTGCTCTAACGCAACTAATAACGAGACTGTTTCTGGAAAAATCAGCGGTTGTTTTATTAGTGCATTAATATCAATCGGCTCTTTGTTTTGTAGCACATCTTTTAAAAGATCATTAACCTGAATAATACCTAATGGTTCATCAATTGAAGCTGTATCAGTCACCACTAATCGAGAATGTGGATTATCGAAAATTTCTTTTAAAATAACTTCACGATTTTCATTAATGTTGATCATATCAACATTTAATCTCGAGGTCATAATACTGCTTACCGAACGCTGTGCAAGTCCGAGTACTCGTTCAACCATACTCAGTTCTTGATGATTAAATACTGATACTTTTTTATTGGCATCAGATACAACATCAACGGTATGCGTGTCTGGATCTTCTTCGGCATCGCCTTTAAGTAAATGTAATATGGCTTCGGCAGTGCGTTCACGTAATGGTTTTTTGTTTAACGCTTTACGGCGATTAAAGATCGCTAATTGATTGAAAAATTCAATCATAATCGAGAAGCCAATTGCGGCGTATAAGTAACCTTTAGGTATTGCAAAACCAAACCCTTCAGCAACTAAACTAAACCCAATCATCAATAGAAAACTTAAACAGAGGATAACGATTGTTGGATGTGAATTAACAAAATTGGCAAGCGGTTTACTGGCGACCATCATGATTCCAATTGCTATACATACTGCAATTATCATGACTGGAATATGTTCTACCATCCCAACAGCAGTAATCACCGAATCGAGCGAAAATACCGCATCAAGTACGACAATTTGTGCAACAACGGTCCAAAAATGAGATGTTTTTTTCGGTTTGCCATCTTCCTGTGAAGCACCTTCAAGTCGTTCATTGAGCTCCATGGTGGCTTTAAATAGTAAAAATATCCCTCCAATTAACATAATTAATTGGCGTGCATTAAAACTTATTCCTGAGATTGAAAATAATGGCGTTGTAAGGGTGACTAACCAGCCGGCAAACATTAGTAAAATAATGCGTGTAATTAATGCAAAAGCAAGTCCCGTGACGCGTGCTTTATCTCGTTGTTGGGGAGGAAGTTTCTCGGCAAGAATGGCAATGAAAACAATGTTATCAATACCAAGGACGATTTCAAGTACAACCAGAGTAGATAAACCAATCCAGATTGTAGGATCCATGATCCATTCCATATGTCAGGTGATTACCTCTAATAAATACAGCACATGCTGCCTAGTAATTCTGTCTGTAATTGACTAAATAATCAATAAAATATTTATAATTTTTGTCAAAATTTAGTGGTTTTGTGATTAAGAGTGGGGCGGTTTTTTACTTTAATGTAGGTGTTTCTTTGAAGTTTTGAACGAGATTGGGTGATTTTGGGGTAGGGTGAGGTTTTTGGTTCAGTGATTTTTTTATAACGATAATGGGGTCTGAGTAAAGAGGGGAGTGTTAGGGGATTTCGCAAAAAATCCCCTAACTCGGACGTGTTCACTAAAAAAGAAAAATCAGCAAAACGACTAACTTCCGAAACCCAAACCAAACAAAAAAATCTAAGGAAAATCGGGGTTTTAGTATAGAACTCTAAATCTCGAAAATTCTGCATCAATAAGCTAAGACGCTTATTAAAGCTCATATCCGCGTAATTACAACGTGCCGACAACTGAGCGCGGTTAGCATGCCAAACAGGGATGTTTGGCAAGGCGCTGTTTTGTCAGGAACAAATCAGCGGCGGTGCGTAAGACCGCACGAAGGCGGAGGGAAGTCGCAGACCACTTTGTCCTTGTGCTGCGAGGGGTTGTTAGGGGATTTCGCAAAAAATCCCCTAACTCGGACGTGTTTACAGATAAGAAAAATCAGCAAAACGACTAACGTCCGAAACTCAAACCAAACAAAAAAATCTCTTTTAAGAAATTAAGAAATTTAAAAAACAAATTTGATGGATAAGTAGAAATGATTCCTGACAAAAATCACCAATCCTTAGCTGCGCCAGAACGTTGGCGTAAATAATACTAACAAGGTGAAGATTTCTAATCGGCCAAATAACATATCGACAACCATTACCCATTTAACTAAATCACTAACAGTTGCAAAGTTATCGCTAACACTACCTAACCCAACACCTAAGTTATTTAGGGATGAGGAGACAATGTAAAAAGAATCAGTTGCATCAACGCCTGTGCCCATAATTATAAATAGACTGATTAAAAAGACTAATGCATAGGCAGAAAAGAATCCCCAAACCGCTTCGATGATACGTTCGGGTACGACGCGGTTATTGAGTTTTAAGGTATAAATTGCGTTAGGGTGAATTAAACGCTTTAATTCACGCGATCCTTGCATAAAAAGTAACAATACACGCACTACCTTTAATCCACCACCGGTAGAACCAGCGCAGCCACCGATAAATGATGCAGAGAGTAAGAAAATAGGTAATGAAGACGGCCAAGTATTAATATCATCAACCGTAAAGCCAACGGTTGCGGCTATTGAGACTACTTGTAATATAATTTTATCAATACTTAGATGGCGTTGTGGTTGATAGACATAAATAACAAAAGCACAGATAATAATTAAAATTATAAGAATAAAAAGGAAGGTTCTAAACTCTTGATCTCGCCAATAAACACTGATAGAAAACCCATTTAGTGCCGCAAAATGTAGTGCAAAATTACAACCCGATAAAATTAGAAAAATGGTCACAATATAATTAATGGCCGGGCTATTAAAATAAGCTAGATTATTATCATGAGTTGAAAATCCGCCCATCGAAATCGTCGAGAAACTGTGTGAAATGGCATCAAATACATTCATGCCAGCAAGCCATAAGCAAACAGCACATAAGGTGGTGAGCAAAATGTAAATTGACCACAGTGTTTTTGCTGTTTCGGCAATACGTGGTCGCATTTTACTATCTTTTTGTGGGCCAGGAATTTCGGCCCGATAAAGCTGCATGCCCCCAACCCCTAATAATGGTAAAATGGCTACGGCTAATACGATGATACCCATCCCGCCGAGCCATTGTAGCAACTGACGGTAAAAAAGTAGTGCTTTAGGTAGATGGTCAAGATGCACAATAGTGGTTGCGCCCGTTGTGGTCAAGCTAGAAAACGATTCAAAAAAAGCTGTGGTTAAGTTAAGGTTGATATGGTTGTCAAAAATAAAGGGAAAAGCGCCGATAGTCCCTAATACTAACCAAAATAGTACAACAATAAAAAAACCTTCACGCGTAGTAAGTTCATGGCGATGATTTCGATTAGGAAGCCATAAAACACAACCTAAAACTAATGATGCGAAAAATGAACGGACAAAAATCGCTCCCGCACCATCACGATAAATCAACGCGACTAATGCTGGTAAAAGCATAAATATCGATAATAAGGCTATTAACAATCCAACGATTCTGATAATTGAACGCCAATGCATCATAATGATAGTCTCTACTTAAATCCTCGGGATGCTTTAATAAGATCATAAGCGGCTTGAATTTCTTGCGCACGTTTTTTAGCCGCTTCTAACATCTCTTTCGGTAAACCTTTTGATACTAGTTTATCTGGATGATGCTCATTCATTAATTTACGATAAGCGCGTTTAATTTCTGAGATCTCAGCTGTTGGCTCAACGCCCAAAATTTTGTAAGCATTTTGCAAATCTGATTGAGTCGAGCGACCTTGGTAACCACCATAATTATTGTTCTGATTATATTGACTATGTTGGTTGTACTGATTTTGAGAATAACTATAACTATTTTGACCAAAATGATAGCTCGCCATCATCATTTTGATATACGCTGCCATTTGCTGACGAGGTATATTGAATTCATCTGCTACAATAAAAAGAATGTCTAACTCTTTATCATCCAATTGACCGTCAACCAGCGCGGCTTGAATGAGTTGTTCACAAAAAATATTTAACACATTACGTCGGTAACGATATTGTGCATAGAGTTCAGCCAAACGTGAACGTAGTGGGTAATCACTAGCTTTACCGCGATTGAATGATTCTTGAGCTAACTGGCGGCTGTTATTATCAAGTTGTAATCTATCCATAAATTGGCGAGCTAGATTGATATCATCTTGGGTCACCACACCTTTAGCTTTACTTAAATGTCCCAATACTTCAAAAACAACGGTTAAATAGAGCGTTGGATTTGCTTGGGTTCGTTGATTGGTTAATTTATTGCAAAATGCTTGATAAAGCATTGGGCCAATAAAAAGACCCAGTATAAAACCCCAACTTGTTTTTAAGACAATGCTTAACACAAAGCCTGTAATAATCGCCCAAATAAAAGACATATTATTCGTTCACCTCAATTCGATCTATTTTTTGTAGCCCGCGAGGTAAAGCACTACCTTTACGCGCGCGTTCTGCGGTAAATTTTTGTAAATCAGCAGGATAAAGCGTTAGTTTGCGTTTACCAACATGTAAGGTTATTGATGTTGTTGGTGTGATTAACATCATATACGCTAAACTATCATCACTACCGGCAAGTGAAATAATTTTATTACCTTTACCTTTGGCTAATTCGGGTAAGTCTTTAACAGGAAAAATTAGCATGCGTCCTGCTTTTGTGATGGATAACAGTAAGCTTGCTTCATCAGTAATTTCAATAGGTGGTAATACCTGAGCCTGATTAGATAAATTAATGATAGCTTTACCATTACGATTGCGCGCAACTAAATCACTAAATTGACAAATAAAACCATAACCTGCACTTGATGCTAGTAATAATTTTTGATTTTCATTAGCTGACATAAGGACATGTTCAACTATTGCCCCAGCAGGGAGAGCCAATTTTCCGGTAAGCGGTTCGCCTTGACCTCGAGCAGATGGTAATGTATTGGGTTCAATGGCGTAGCTGCGACCAGTAGAATCAATAAAGACAACCGGTTGATTACTTTTACCTTTGGCTGCCGCTTTGAAGCTGTCTCCCGCTTTATAACTTAGCCCAACGGGATCGATATCATGACCTTTTGCCGCTCTTACCCAGCCCATTTCGGACAGCACAATAGTAACGGGTTCGGACGGTGTTAATTCTTGTTCGGTAATCGCTTTCGCTTCGCTACGTTCAACAATTGGCGAACGGCGATCGTCGCCATACTTTTCAGCATCTTGCTGTAACTCTTTTTTGATTAAATTACTGAGTTTTCTTGGTGAGTCAAGTAGAGCTTGTAGTTGATCGCGTTCTTTAGCTAGATCAGCTTGTTCGCCTTTGATGCGCATCTCTTCTAATTTTGCTAAATGACGCAGTTTTAACTCTAAAATCGCTTCTGCTTGTGTTTCACTTAAGGCAAATCGTTTAATCAATTCTTCTTTTGGATCGTCTTCATGCCGAATAATTTCAATAACTTCATCAATATTTAAAAAAGCTATTAATAAACCATCTAAGATATGAAGGCGTTTTAAAACCTTGTCTAAACGATAGTTTAAACGTCTGGTTACGGTATTACGGCGATACTCTAGCCATTCAGTAAGAATTTCAACTAAGCCTTTCACTGCTGGGCGGTTATCAAGCCCAATCATGTTCATATTAACACGATAACTTTTTTCCAGATCGGTTGTCGCAAATAGATGATTCATCACTTGTTCTAAATCAACGCGATTGGAGCGCGGTACAATCACTAGACGCGTTGGATTTTCATGATCTGACTCATCACGTAAATCTTCAATTAACGGCAGTTTTTTTGCTCGCATTTGTGCGGCGATTTGTTCTAATATTTTTGCACCTGAAACTTGGTGTGGTAGATCAGTAATAACAATATCACCGTCCTCTTTTTTCCAAACGGCACGCATGCGAATTGATCCGCGTCCAGTTTGATAAATCTTTGCAATATCTTCTGGCGCAGTAATAATCTCGGCTTCTGTTGGAAAGTCAGGGCCTTGTATGTGAGCCATCACTTCACTAAGTGTTGCTTTTGGGTTATCTGCTAACATAATAGCAGCATTTGCTACTTCACGAATATTATGTGGTGGAATATCAGTTGCCATACCAACAGCAATGCCGGTTGTACCATTCAATAAAATATTGGGTAATCTAGCTGGTAACATTTTAGGTTCTTGTAAGGTGCCATCGAAGTTTGGCGTATAATCAACAGTGCCTTGCCCTAATTCGCCTAATAATAATTCTGCATATTTTGATAGACGAGATTCGGTATAACGCATAGCTGCAAATGATTTAGGATCATCTGGAGCTCCCCAGTTTCCTTGACCATCTACTAATGGGTAACGGTAAGAGAATGGTTGTGCCATTAACACCATTGCTTCATAACAGGCCCTATCACCATGAGGATGGTATTTACCTAACACGTCACCTACAGTACGAGCTGATTTTTTAAATTTAGCCTGAGCATTAAGCCCTAATTCTGACATGGCATAAACAATACGGCGTTGCACAGGTTTTAAACCGTCACCAATAAACGGTAGTGCACGATCCATAATGACATACATTGAGTAGTTTAAATATGCGCTCTCTGTAAAAGTACGTAGCGACTGAACTTCTACTCCGTCATGAGTTATCTCACTCATTATTGTTCCTCTAAATTATTCTGTATATTAGACATCAAGTTCAACTTGGTCACCTTTTTCTTGTAACCATTCTCGGCGATCTTCTGCTCGTTTCTTAGCCAGCAGCATATCCATTAATGCCATGGTTTCCTCTGCATTATCTAGTGATAACTGAACTAATCTACGAGTATTAGGATCCATCGTTGTTTCACGGAGTTGTAATGGATTCATTTCGCCTAAACCTTTAAAACGTTGTACATTCGGTTTACCCTTTTTACGTTTAAGCTGATCTAAAATCCCTTCTTTTTCTTCTTCATCAAGGGCATAATGCACTTCTTTACCCAAATCAATACGATAAAGCGGAGGCATAGCAACAAAGATATGCCCATGTTCAACCATCGCCCGAAAATGACGAACAAATAACGCACAAAACAAAGTGGCAATATGTAATCCATCTGAGTCTGCATCAGCTAAAATACAGATTTTACCGTAGCGCAATTGACTTAAATCATCACTGTCAGGATCAATACCAATAGCGACCGAGATATCATGGATTTCTTGAGAGCCAAGCACTTCATCTGATGAGACTTCCCAAGTATTTAATATTTTACCTTTTAACGGCATTATCGCTTGATACTCACGATCGCGAGCCTGTTTTGCTGAACCGCCCGCAGAATCCCCTTCCACTAAAAAGAGTTCGGTTCGGCTTAAGTCTTGTGACGAGCAGTCCGCTAATTTGCCTGGAAGGGCTGGACCACTGGTCAGCTTTTTACGGATAACTTTTTTTGATGCTCGTAGGCGTTTTTGCGCACTTGAAATGACCATTTCAGCCAGTAATTCAGCGACTTGTACATGCTGATTTAACCAAAGGCTAAAGGCATCTTTAACAATCGCTGAAACAAACGCCGCACTTTGTCGTGATGACAACCGCTCTTTGGTTTGACCGGCAAACTGGGGCTCTTGCATTTTGACCGACAGTACATAAGCGCAGCGTTCCCAAATATCATCGGCTGTGAGTTTTATTCCTCGCGGTAATAAATTGCGGAATTCACAAAATTCACGCATCGCATCGAGCAGACCTTGGCGTAAACCATTTACATGGGTACCGCCTTGTACCGTTGGAATTAAGTTAACGTAACTTTCTGTTAACAGTTCACCGCCTTCAGGCATCCAAAGTAGTGCCCATTCAACTGCTTCGGTTTCACCATTATGGCTACCAGTAAAGGGTTCTTCTGGTAAAAGCGTGTAACCACTAACTGATTCCATTAGGTAATCTTTTAAACCGTCTTGATAGCACCAGCGTTGTTCGGTATTGTTGATCTTATCTTTAAAAATGATTTCAAGACCGGGGCAAAGTACAGCTTTGGCCTTCAATAGGTGCGTTAAACGTGGGACTGAAAATCTTGGTGAGTCGAAATATTTTTCGTCAGGCCAAAAATGAACTTTGGTTCCCGTATTACGACGACCACATGTACCAATAACATGTAAATCTTCAACTTTATTGCCATTTTCAAACGCGATTTGATACACTTGCCCATCACGGTTAACGGTAACTTCTACACGCTTTGATAAAGCATTAACTACCGAAATACCTACCCCATGTAAACCACCAGAAAATTGGTAATTTTTATTAGAGAATTTTCCCCCTGCATGTAAGCGGCACAGTAATAGTTCAATCGCCGGAACGCCTTCTTCTGGGTGAATATCAACCGGCATTCCTCGTCCATCATCAATCACTTCTAAAGAGTTATCTTCATAAAGTGTGACTTTAACTTGTTTGGCATGCCCCGCTATTGCTTCATCAACACTGTTATCAATGACCTCTTGCCCTAAATGGTTTGGGCGAGTAGTATCCGTGTACATCCCTGGTCGGTGACGGACAGGATCAAGTCCTTTTAGGACTTCTATATCAACGGCATTATATGTGGATTGTGACATAATTTTTCTATTTATCCGGATAAATGGGAGTATTATACCAATCTTTCATTAAGATGTATGAAATTAAATTTATGCTTACTTGAAAATAGGTTTTTTAAAGCTGCGTTATTTGATAATAATTCTTATTATATTAATTTATTTGAAGTTAATTAGTTATTTTTCTATTTCTCAGTTTTTTTATTGTACTTTTAGTATTATGATAGATAAATCCCACACAAAAATTAAGGGAATAAGATGAGCAAGTCAGAAAACAAGATTACTCGGCGTGATTTTTTGCAAAAATCGCTCGCTGTCGGGAGCGTTACTGCGCTCGCAAATAGTTTTCAATTACCATTTGCCTATGCCGAACCTAATCCGACAACTCAAAATAGTCTAGCACCAAATCCTACTAATGATGAGAAGATTTTTTATAGTGCTTGTTTAGTTAATTGTGGTAGCCGATGTCCATTAAAAGTCCATGTAAAAAATGATATTATTACTAAAATTTCGTCGGAAGACGGTATTGACGAACCTGCCTTTGGATTGCATCAAATTCGTCCTTGCTTGCGAGGTCGGGCTGTTCGTTGGCGAACCTACGATCCTGAGCGTTTAAAATATCCCATGCTCCGTATTGGTAAACGAGGTGAAGGTAAATTTAAACGCATTTCATGGGACGAAGCCATTAATCTTCTTGCAGATAAGCTTAAATATACCATCAACCAATATGGTAATGAGGCTATCTATTATCAATATGGCACAGGCACGACGGGCGCCAATCTTTCTGGGCGTAATGTCTGTAAGCGATTTTTAAGCAGTATTGGCGGCTTTCTTAATTATCATGGTGATTACTCAAGTGGGCAGATAACCGCCATTCAACCTTATATTTATGGTAATGCTAAAGATTCATTATTGGATCAAATAAAGCATTCTGATGTAGTTGTGATGTTTGGTCATAATGTTGCCGAAACGCGAATGTCGGGCGGTGGGCAAGTTACAGAGCTGTTTAATGCATTAGCGCAAAGCAACGCTCGAGTAATTATTATCGATCCAAGGCGTAGTGAAAGTGTGGTTGGTTATAATGCGGAGTGGATCCCGATTATTCCCGGTACTGATGCCGCGTTAGTCGCTGCAATTATTTATGCACTATTAGAGGAAGATAAAATTGATGAGGCAATGCTTAATCGATATTGTGTGGGTTGGAATGCTGACACTTTGCCTGATTCTGCACCGCCTTTTAGTGATTATAAATCGTATATTTTAGGTTTGGGGGATGATAGAACCGCTAAAACCCCTGAATGGGCAGCGAAAAAGACCGGTATTCCAGCTGCAAAAATTCGGCAACTGGCGCTTGATATTATCAATGCTAAAGCAGCTTGGATCTCTCAAGGTTGGGGGGCTCAACGCTGGCAAAATGGCGAGCATACAGCTCGTGCAATTATGTTATTACCAATTATTACGGGTCAATTTGGTAAACGTGGTACTAATATTGGAACATGGGGAGGGAGTGTGACTTATCCTGTTCCAGGTTTAAACCTTTTAAATCCGATTAAAACCAGTATTCCTTTCTTTTTATGGACGAAAGCTATTGCAGATCCAGATAGCATGACAGCTAAAAATGCCTACATACTGGGTAAAGATAAACTCGATGTAGGTATCAAATTCTTATGGAGTTATGCCAGTAACGTTATTGGCAATCAGCATGCTGATCTCAATCAAACCCATCAAATTTTACAAGATGAATCAAAATGTGAATTCATTTTAGTGTGGGATACCCATATGACTGCATCGGCACGATATGCTGATTTATTGCTACCGGATGTATCATCGGTTGAAAGCAATGATCTTATTAATAATTCTTATGCAACGGGTGCTTATCACTATTTTATTCGAATGCAGCGGGCTATTAAGCCATTATGGGAAAATCGCCCTGCATATGAGGTTTTGACTGAATTGGCTGAAAAAATGGGTGTTAAAGAGAAATTTACGCAAGGGCGAACTCAAGATGAGTGGATAGCTTATAGCTATGAAAGAATGCGCAAGCAAAATCCTGATTTACCCTCCTTTGCTGACACTGATGGGATGGGCGTGATTGACCGTAAATTAGCTGATAGTGATGCACAAATCGCGTTAAAAGATTTTCGAGACGATCCGATTAATCAGCCATTAAATACGCCGTCCGGTAAAATCGAAATCTATTCCGAAGCATTAGCTAAGATAGCCGGTGAATGGGAGTTTGATGAGCAGGATATGCTTTACCCCATTCCAGCTTATCTACCCGCTATTGAGGGGAGTGAAGATATAGCAATGCGGCAAAAATATCCGTTACAAATGATAGGATTTCATATTAAAGGCCATTGTCACTCTAGTTATAGTAATTTACCTCAATTACGCGAAGCTGTAGCAAGCAGTATATGGATTAATCCACTAGATGCAGAGCAACGGCAAATTAAGCACGGTCAACTTGTAGAAGTTTTCAATGATCGAGGACGACTTTATATTCCCGCTAAAGTTACACCAAGAATATTACCTGGCGTGATTGCTATTCCGCAAGGATTATGGGCTAAAACTAATGCAGCCGGCATTGATATTGGTGGTTGTGTGAATCGCTTAACTTCTATGCGGCCTTCAGTTCTGGCTAAATCTAATCCACAGCACACCAATTTGGTTGAGATTAAACCATTGTCGGTGATGTCATCGACATCATAGGTAATAGGGGGATGAGCAAAATGCAATTTGGATTTTATATTAACTCGGCCAAATGTACTGGTTGTAAAACTTGCCAATTAAGTTGTAAAGATGAAAAAGATAATGCGCTCGGTGTTCATTATCGCCGCGTATATGAATATGGCGGTGGTTCATGGCAGCAAGTTGATGGTATTTGGCAAAATGATACTTTTACCTATTATTTATCCATCTCATGTAATCATTGTGAGCAACCAACTTGCGTGCAAGGTTGCCCAACCGGTGCGATGCATAAACGCAAGGAAGATGGTTTAGTTGTGGTTAATCAAGATGTGTGCATAGGGTGCCGCTATTGTGAAATGCGCTGTCCATATGGGGCGCCTCAGTATGATCACCAAAAACGGGTGATGTCAAAATGTGATGGTTGTTATGAGCGCGTGGCTGAGGGGCTAAAACCAGTCTGTGTAGAGTCTTGTCCACAACGTGCATTAGATTTTGACCAAATCGATAAATTACGTGAGCGCTATGGTGAAGAACGTAATATTGCACCATTACCTGATGCTCAGTTAACAAAACCTAATATCGTGATTAAACCACATGCTCAAGCTAAAGCATCGGGTGATACATTGGGTAAAATACTCAATCCAGAGGAGGTGTAATATGCATGAATTACCGCTAGTATTTTTTACGGTGTTTGGGCAACTATCCGCTGGCATGGTGTTTTTAAGTAGCTTATATTATCTGGTTAATCATACAAAAGATAAAATATCTATTATTCAAAAAATTAATGTTGTCAGCCTGATTTTTATGGCGATAGGCATGATCATTGCTTCTTTCCACTTAGGGCATCCTTTACGCGCATTAAATGTGATTTTTGGGATTGGTCGCTCGCCGATGAGTAACGAAATTTTTACCTTTGGCATATTATTTGGTGTCACCTTTGCTTCAGTAGTATTAAATTATTTTTCGTGTTATCCAACTGACGATAAGTTCAAATTCTTTAGAGTTATTTGCTGGAAGGTAAATAAGATTCCTTATGTCAATGGCTTACTATCAGCCGTTTTGATTTTATTGAGCTTAGTGTTTGTTTGGACCATTGTTTTAACCTATATGTTACCAACAGTTAAAACATGGGATACGTATTATACTGCCTTGCAAATGTATACCGCTATGTTTGCTTTAGGTGGGATTGCAAGCGCTATGTTAGGTTTAAAACGGTTGGGTAGCGTTGTTTTTTTGATGGCTGGATTGTTAATCGTATTGTTAAAAATACCTTATGCTAATTTAATGGCAACTATTACGCCAGAACTCACCGCTCAGCAAAGTGGTTGGATGATTGGTGAATGTGCTTTAATCTTAGTTGCTTTGTTGTTAGTGATTATCAATATTTGGCGAGCAAACTATGCAATGATCTTATCGATTATCGCTTTTACTTGTGTTTTTGTTGCTGAAATTTGTGGGCGCATTGTATTTTATAATTTATGGGTAATTCCATTATAATAAGTAACAAACAGTTTTACTCATCAAGATGAAAAAATCGTCTAATGATAATTAAGGGATAGAATAACTTGGATAAGTTAGCATGCGCAACGGTGGCAAAAGTGTTAGGTGCTTTTTTTTATTATTCGCCAAATAGCCAGATTGTACAGCCACTAATTAATCCTTTATTACATATTGATAAACTTATTGATTGGCAAAATCCATCATTAATTAGTCAGCAATGCCAAACATTAATGACAGAGATAAGTAATACAGATCTTGATTATCAATTTTCGTTGTTATTTGAAGGGCAGGGTGATATGCCTGCGCCCCCTTGGGGATCCGTTTATTTAGATCAAGAACAGTTATTAATGGGCGAATCACAAGAGCGTTATCGTCAGTTTTTACAGCAACACGGGATAACTCTTAATACCGGTATGAATGAGCCGGAAGATCAGTTTGGATTAATGTTAATGGCATTTGCGTTATTACTCGAAAAAAATCAAATATCAATTGCCAAGCAATTAATTAATGAACATTTACTGACCTGGTCATCAAACTATTTAGAATGCTTGAAAAATAATGACATTAGCCAATTTTATCAATCGTTAGCCGTCATTGCTCAGCAATATTTGTTAATGCTATCGACGTTATAGTAGGCTTTGAATTCCTTTTAACTTTTTACTTTGCTTAAGTTTTATAGACGTTGTCGCAACTTTGCAGCTTTTAAGGGAAACGGTATAATCCTGCTATTACTTTTCAGATAAACCCCAAATTATGTTAGCTTATTTACAACTGATGCGGTTAGACCGACCAATTGGTACCTTATTATTACTATGGCCCACGCTTTGGGCAATTTGGCTGACTGGTCAGCCTTATACTTATACCTCATTAGTGTTTGTTTTAGGGGTAATTGTTATGCGTGCGGCTGGCTGTGTGGTAAATGATTATGCCGATCGTAACTTTGATGCACATGTCGAACGAACCCAAAATCGCCCATTGGCACGGGGTGCATTAACTGCTAAAAATGCATTATGGACACTAGTGTTACTTTTAGCAATAGCACTTGGTTTATTGCTAACTTTAAACAAATTGACTTGGTTAATTGCCTGTTTTGCTTTATTAACCGCCATGATTTACCCTTTCATGAAGCGTTATACTCATCTTCCTCAAGTTATTTTGGGGCTAGCATTTAGTTGGAGCATTCCAATGGTGTACGCGGCAACCATTGAGCAATTTCCATTAACTTGCTGGTTACTTTGTTTAGCGAATATTAGCTGGACGGTCGCTTATGATACTGAGTATGCTATGGTCGATCGAAATGATGATATAAAAATTGGTATTAAATCAACGGCAATTCTATTTGGTTGTTATGACAAATTAATGATTGGTGTGTTACAAATGATCGCCATAATCTGTTTATTGATTGTTGGGTTAATCAATCATTTATCGTTTATATACTATAGCGCGTTAGCATTAGCCTCGATGTTATTTATTTATCAACAAACATTAATCAAGCAACGCCAACGCAATAACTGTTTTAAAGCATTTATGAATAATAATTCTGTAGGGTTGTTGGTTTTTGTCGGGATTTTTTGCAGTGAGTGGTTTGTTTGATTTTTATCCATAAATATGGATATTCCCATAAACTTCTGGTCGGGAATTGTTTTTATTTATCAATCAAATTTGTTTCTGAAATTTCTTAACTTCTTAAAAGAAGTTAAACCGTGATTAAAAATTTTAAGGAAATGGATGCGTTTTTGCATCCCCCCAAAATCTCTTGATTTTACATTTTACATCTACTACAAAATAAACATTTTCATTTTTGTTCCGCTAATGTCGCTTGTACAATTCGTAATGCATCAAATGTCTCTTTAACATCATGGACACGAATAATGTGTGCACCTTTCATTGCAGCAATGACAGCACAAGTTACACTACCTTGCATACGCTGTTGTGGTGGTACATTTAATACTTGTCCAATCATGGATTTCCGTGACATGCCTACCAATAAAGGGAGGTCAAAATGGTGGAATTTTTCTAATGTTGCTAAGAGTCGATAATTATGAGCCAAGGTTTTACCAAAACCAAAGCCAGGATCGAGAATGATTTTTTGTCGATCAATTCCTGCTTGTATGCAACGATCAATATGTTGAGCAAAAAAGTCATCCACTACTTGATAGATATCTTGTTCATAATGTGGTGCATTTTGCATAGTTTTTGGATCGCCTTGCATGTGCATAATACAAACGGGTAATCCTGTTTGGGACGCAGCTTCAATTGCGCCAGGTTCGGTTAGTGCACGGATATCATTGATTAAGCGTGCACCTGCTTTTGCCGATTCTGTTATGACTTGTGGTTTTGAGGTATCAACCGAAATCCAAACATCAAAATAACGGGCAACTTTTTCAACTAAAGGAATCACTCTATCGAGTTCTTCTTCAACCGAGACTTCAGCCGCCCCTGGTCGAGTTGATTCTCCACCAATATCAATGAATGTGGCACCGGCTTGGATCATGTTATCGACACGACGCATTGCATCATCAAGATTGTTGTAATTGCCGCCATCAGAAAACGAATCTGGTGTCATATTTACAATACCCATCACTTGTGGATAAGAGAGCTCCATTACTTGATTTTGAAAACGTATTTCCATGGTTATAGCCTTATTCGATTTTTATTGATAATGTTTTTATGCGATATTAAAAACGCTTGAGCACAATTGTTGCATGTATTTTATGCAGATTATGATGTTATTGTTGCCCTATTTATGAGATAGTTATTTTAATATTATCGATAAAAAACGCGCCGTAGCGCGTTATATTTTATTAAAGTCAATTAACTTTCTGATTGAGGTGGTATATCGCTTCCTTCATTTGGAATTTGATTTGCTGCTTTTTCGTCACTTTCTGTCCAATCATCAGGCGCAGTGATAGGTCGACGAGCAATTAAATCTGCAACTTGTTTAGCACCAATAGTTTCGTACTTCATTAATGCATCTTTCATGGCGTGAAGTACATCCATATTTTCAGTCAGTATTTTACGTGCCCGTTCAAAATTACGGTCGATAATTTTTTTGACTTCTTCATCAATGATACGTGCTGTTTCATCTGAAATATCTTTAGGACGACCATAAGATGAGTTATCATCCATTTCATAAAATAATGGACCTAAGCGATCAGAAAAGCCCCACTGAGTAACCATCGCTCTGGCGTATTGCGTCGCGACTTTTATATCATTAGATGCACCGGTTGATACTTTATCAACACCGTAAATAAGTTCTTCAGCAAGCCGACCACCATAAAGTGTTGCAATGTCACCCTCTAATTTTTCACGGCTTTCACTAACGCGATCACCTTCAGGTAAAAAGAACGTAACCCCTAATGCGCGTCCACGTGGAATAATGGTCACTTTGTGAATCGGATCATGATCAGGCATTAAATAACCAATAATTGCATGACCAGCTTCGTGATAAGCAGTAGAAATAAGCTGTTCTTTGGTCATGGTTAATGAACGTCGTTCAGTACCCATGTTAATTTTATCTTTAGCCTCTTCAAACTCGTCCATGGTGACTAAGCGCTTATTACGACGAGCGGCAAATAGTGCGGCTTCGTTTACAAGGTTTGCTAGTTCAGCGCCAGAATAACCAGGTGTACCACGTGCAAGAACGGATAAATTGACATCAGAACCAAGTGGAACTTTACGTACATGAACGGCTAAAATTTGTTCACGGCCTTTCATGTCCGGTAAACCAATTTGTACTTGGCGGTCAAAACGACCTGGGCGAAGTAATGCTGGATCTAAAATATCAACACGGTTGGTTGCCGCAATAATGATGATGCCACTATTCGCTTCGAAACCATCCATTTCAACTAACATTTGGTTAAGGGTTTGTTCACGTTCGTCATGCCCACCCATTGACCCTGCGCCACGTTTACGTCCGACAGCATCAATTTCGTCAATAAAAATGATACAAGGCGAATGTTTACGAGCTTGTTCGAATAGATCGCGGACACGAGATGCACCGACACCAACAAACATTTCGACAAAGTCAGAACCCGATATACTAAAGAAAGGTACATTGGCTTCACCCGCGATAGCTTTGGCAAGTAGCGTTTTACCGGTACCTGGTGGTCCAACCATCAAAATCCCTTTTGGGATGCGTCCACCTAGTTTTTGATATTTGCCAGGATCGCGTAAAAAATCCACGACTTCGGTGACTTCTTGCTTCGCTTCTTCACTACCCGCAACATCGGTAAACTTAGTTTTGACTTGATCTGGAGTGAGCATTTTGGCTTTACTTTTGCCAACAGACATTGGCCCGCCTTTGCCGCCACCCTGCATTTGGCGCATGATAAAAATCCAGAAGCCAATTAATAGAATAATTGGAAACCAAGAGATTAAAATATTAACTAATAAACTCGGTTTTTCATCAGGGCTACCATAAACAGCAACTTTGTTTAATACCAAATCATCCATTAATTTTTCATCAAAATAAGGGATATAGGTGACATAACTGCCGTTACCTTTAGTGGTGGCAACAATTTCACGCCCGTTAATATGCACCTCTTGAAGTTTGCCACTGGTGATGTCTGAGTTGAATTGGGTATAATTGACTTGAGGACCACTATTGGATATTGAGCTGAATTGATTAAATACAGCAATCAATACTACCGCAATGACTCCCCAGATCAGCAAATTCTTTACCATGTCGTTCAAAAGAAAAACCTCTCATAAAAATTAACAGTTACGACTAAAATTAACTTAGCAATGGTACTACAAAATTATACAACTGGCTACTTCATACCCATTGCAACGATATAAACTTCTCGGGATCTTGCCCGTGAAGCTTCAGGTTTACGGATTTTGACTGTTTTAAACATTGAGCGTACCTGTTTTAGGTACTCTTCAAAACCTTCACCTTGGAATACTTTGACAATAAAATTACCATTAGGTGCAAGCACGTCTCGACACATATCAAGCGCGAGTTCAACTAAATACATAGCTCTAGGAATATCAACAGCGGGTTGACCACTCATATTGGGGGCCATATCTGACATCACAACTTGAACTTTTTGATCACCAACGCGTTCAAGCAGTGCTTTTAATACTGCTTCATCACGAAAATCACCTTGCAAAAAATCAACGCCAACAATCGGATCCATGGGTAATAAATCACATGCAATAATGCGACCTTTATTACCAATTAAAGATGCTACGTATTGTGACCAACCACCAGGTGCTGCACCTAAATCAACAACGGTTATCCCGGGTTTAAATAGTTTGTCACTTTTTTGAATTTCTTCTAATTTGAACCATGCCCGAGATCGTAATCCCTTTTTTTGGGCTTGTTGTACAAAGCGATCTTTGAAATGTTCATTAAGCCAGCGTGTCGAACTTGCCGAGCGTTTTTTATTACTCACCGCTAATAAATCCTTAGTGTAAGAAGGTTTCTTCAATTGATTACTCATATATATAAGGGTAGAATAGCAAAATTACAACTTAATGTGATAAAAAATTAATGAATTTATCAAATAAACAAAAACAGTACTTAAAAAGTGAATCCCATCATTTAAAACCTGTTGTGATGATTGGTGCTAATGGGTTTACCGAAGGTGTTCTTGCTGAAATTGAAAGCGCTTTAAATTTTCATGAATTAATTAAGATTAAAGTATCAGCTGAAGATCGTGACAGTAAAAAATTAATTTGCGATGCAATTATTCGTGAAACCAAAGCACTAGCTGTACAACAAGTCGGGTCTATTTTTACCATTTTTAGACCAAGTGATGAAAAGAAAATCACTTTACCTAAATAAAATAAAAACAGGGCAGTAAGCCCTGTTTTTATTGTTAACTTTTATGTTTTTTTGATATTAGATATATTCAACTTTTACTATATCAAATTCTACATCACCGCCTGGTGTTTTAATTTGGACTGTGTCACCATCTTCTTTGCCAATTAAACCTCTGGCAATAGGTGAGTTGACCGAAATCAGATTTTGCCTATAGTCAGCTTCATCATCACCGACAATGCGATAAGTTGTTTCTTCGTCGGTATCAACATTGATTACTGTTACTGTGGCACCAAAAATTATACGTCCGGTGTTTTTCACTTTGGTAATATCAATAATTTGTGCTTGTGATAACTTGCCTTCAATTTCTTGAATACGTCCTTCACAAAAGCCTTGTTGTTCTCTGGCTGCATGGTATTCGGCGTTTTCTTTTAAATCCCCGTGCGCTCTTGCTTCGGCTATAGCTGCTGTAATTTGTGGTCGTTTAACATTTTTCAGCTCTTCCAATTCCGCGCGTAATAATTCGGCTCCCTTTACCGTCATTGGGATTTGTTTCATCTTTGCTCTCCCGTTTTACTGATAATAAAAAAAATAACAAGCCCAACGCTTAATCAAAAGCGTGGCAGGTGGTGATTGTAGTTGTATATGTTATTTTAAAAGACACCAATGTCTATCGCTATATATTAACTGTAAAACCGATCTGACCACAAATCATTTATATCGAAATCAGGTGCTATTTTGGCTAAAATCGGTTATCGTAATGTAATTATTAATATTTTAATTTAACCATTTAGTTTATTTATGTTATGCGACGATTAAGATTATCTATAATTATTGTCTTGTCTATTATTTGGTTTGTGTTGTTATTACCTTATTTCTTAATGCAGACTTCTTTTGGTGCGAATTTAATTGGGCAACAATTATCTAAATTAAGTCCTTATACTATTTCTATTGGCAAGGTAAGTCATTCATTTTCAAATTTTTATGAGCTGTCTTTTGATGATGTTGTGATTAGTAATGAAAAGCAGCAATTGGTCAATGTTCCAAAATTAGTTGTTGGATTTGATAAAGATAACCTATGGCAGTTAAATCATTTCAATTATATTACTGTTTTTGAAGGTGTGATTGATTATTCACAAACAGCTAAAGATTATAATTTTACAGCAAACACGCTAAAATTAGTGGATACCAAAATCAATATTCCCCTTAATAATAACCAAGATAAATTATCATTAAACCAGTTAAATGGTGGCATTAAATCATTTAATTCGCAAGGTGAGGGAGACTATCAGTTTGATTTGACGGCACAGCAAGTTATGTTAAATCAACAGACAATGGATAAGGTACTTATTCAAGGTTTTCATCGAAATAACATTATTACTGTTACCAATTTAGGTGGTAATGTTGATAACGGTTTTTTTGTTAGTAAATTGAAAATAATGGCGGATAATAGCTGGGATATTGAACAGTTGAAGATTAATAAGATTCATTTTCAATCGATCGATGACCGCTATTCTGCAATACTGCCTAAGTTAGTTATTCGCCAATTTACTATGTTCGATAGTAGTATTCAACTTCCAGGGTTAACTATTGATAAAGGGAATATTGATGCAACTAACCTACGCTATGATCAACAATGGATAGTAGATGATAGTGATGTTACTTTGAGTGCAGAGAGTGTAGTTTGGCATGATGAGGTATTTTCATCGGCATTGTTACAATTACAGTTTAAAAATAATCAAGTTGAAATTCAAAAAGCGATGGCAAATTGGAATGAAGGTAATCTTGATTTTACTGGTAGTTGGAGTAATAACGCTTTACATTTAGAAAAATTATTATTAGCTGGTGTCAATTACCAAGTACCACCAAAATCAGACGGATTTTTATTACCCGATCTATTTAGCCGAGTAGAAGTGGATCAATTAACCATTTTACCTGGTATGTTCATTGATAAAAATTCAGATTTTCCATTTGTTTTTATCAATTTTGAAATGTCAGGCTCTAATGTAGTCTTAGTTCAAGATAGAAAATTAGGTATTTATGCTGGAACCTTATTTTGTAAAGCTGAACTGGGCTCTATTAATGAAATTGATATTAAATATCCCGATCTTGTTGTTAAATTTGATGCTCAAAATCAAACTTTAGTCAGTTTTAGTTCGTTAGTGAGTGGCGGTATGGTTGAAGCAATAGCGACAATAGATCCAACGCAAACTGAATTTGTCTCGTTACATTTAACTGCCTATAATATCTCCAGTTCACTATTAAAAGAGTGGAAATTAATAGAAGAACCACCTAAATCCATTAATTATAGTGCAGATTTACACGGTAGTATTTCACCATTTAAATTATCTGGCACTTTATTGTCTAATGAAAACGAGTTTATTATTAATCCATAATATTGATTTAAGTAAAAACATCCTTATATACCCTGTAAAGATATTTGATATCTGACTAGTGTTTAGTATCAGATTGACTTGATGAAAAATGTATATGAGGATGTAATGAATCCAGTTAGATTAGATAAATGGTTGTGGGCTGCAAGGTTTTATAAAACTCGTTCATTAGCTCGAGAAATGGTTGAGGGTGGTAAAGTTCATTATAATGGACAGCGCACTAAACCAAGTAAAATTATTGAAGTGGGTGCAATTTTAACTCTTCGACAAGGTTCTGATCAAAAGACCATCCAAGTATTAGCCATTACTGAACAGCGTAGATCTGCTACAGAGGCACAATTACTTTATCAAGAAACGCAAGAAAGTATTACTAAACGCGAAACCATAGCACAAGCACGTAAACTTAACGCATTAACTATGCCACATCCGGATCGGAAACCGGATAAAAAAGAGCGACGTAACTTGATTAAATTTAAATATGATAGACAACTAGGCGAAAATAACTAATATGGATACTCTTAATCGATTTTTATTTGATAATCACGCTATTCGAGGTGAAATCACCAATCTTGAACAGACATACCAGGCAATTTTAGATAATCACACTTATCCCGTTGCTGTACAAAAAGTCTTAGGTGAATTACTGGTGATAACCAGTTTGTTAACAGCTACACTAAAATTTGAGGGTGATATCGCTGTACAATTACAAGGTGATGGTCCTTTATCTTTAGCGGTTGTAAATGGTAATGATCAGCAACAACTTCGAGGAGTTGCGCGTGTAAAGTCGGATATTGCCAATAATGCAACACTTAAAGAAATGGTTGGTAATGGTTATATTGTTATTACAATTACACCCAAAAATGGTGAACGTTATCAAGGTATTGTAGGATTAGAAAGCGATACGCTTATTGGTTGTATTGAAAACTATTTCATGCAGTCTGAGCAGTTACCAACACGTTTATTTGTCAAAACAGGCGTTTATAATAATAAACCTGTTGCTGCTGGTATTTTATTGCAGATATTGCCAGGAAATGAAAATACATCTGATTCTTTCGAGCATCTATGTACCTTAACTCAAACGATTACTAGTGATGAGTTATTTGAACTGTCCACTGAAGAAATTTTATATCGTTTATATAATCAAGAGCAAGTTCGATTATTTGAGACTCATAACGTGACATTTAAATGTGGTTGTTCTCGTGAACGTTGTGAAGATAGCTTAATGACTTTGCCTGCCAATGAAATAGATCAGATGTTAAAAGAAGATGGTGGCAAAATTGATATTCATTGTGATTATTGTGGGAAACATTACATATTTGATACGATTGATATTGCTCAAATCAGAGCTAAACAGCATACCAATTATCATTGATTTTTCTTTCTAAAAGGACCACTAAAATTTGTTAAAATTTTAGTGGTAAGGTGAAATATAGGGAAATTAAACCCAGTTCTAATTTACCAGACTCGTATAATTATGTCAGTTTCTTTTATCGGTTTTGATAGATATTTTTGTAAAGAATCTTTACAAAACTCTTTATGACAATAACACCTAAAAATATCTTATTAATTGTTTTTAATATCAATAAGTTAGGTAGTTTACTTTTTACTTAATAAACTAAACGTGTTTCTAGTATAGAATTTATGATAATAACGGCAGTAATGCGATTTATGTTTTGTTGTTTTTTTCTATATCAATATCTTCAACTATGGCATGTTTATCAGAAATTCTACACTTAATATTAAAGTGATAAAGTCTAAATCCATAATCCTGCTCTTTCAAACTTTTTTGTTTATATGCAGGCCTTGGATCTTGAGCAATAACTTGAGTAATTAATGTCGCTAAATTAGGGTATGTCAGTTGATATAATTTTAGTGATTGCTGTGCTTGTTTTGAAAATTCAACGGTTAAGGTTTTATCTGGCATCGCTTGAGCATAACCGGCAATTGCCTCGGGATAACTATCACAATAGGGTAAGTAGGGTTTGATATCGATAACCGGTGTTCCATCTACTAAATCAACACTACCTAATTTTAAAATGACTTGTTTGTTTTTTATAACGATATCTTTCAACGCTACTGCTGATAAACCAATATGGTTGGGTCTAAATGGAGAACGGGTTGCAAATACCCCTAACGTTTTATTTCCGCCTAAACGAGGTGGGCGCACTGTTAAACGCCATTTGTCTAATTCAATTTGATGAAATTGAAATAGAAGCCAAAGATGAGAAAACTGTTCTAATCCTTTAATTGCATCAGGGTTATTGTAAGGTGGTAACAAATGCAGTTCACCTTGACCTTCAGTCACTAAATTAGGTTGTCGAGGCACAGCAAATTTTTCACTATAAGGTGAATGGATAATGCCTATTGGGTTGATTATTTGTTTCATATTAATTGAGTTAACAGGTACAACTCATGAGTAAAATACATTTTATAATAGTTATTACGACATATTAAAAACATCCACCGACGTTAAGTCGGTGGAAAACATCATAATATTTTAGCTATGATTTTACCAACCACGAATTGCGCCGCCATTAAACACTTGATTTGCTTTTTGGGCTACGGCATCTGTCTGGTAAGCTTTAACAAAGTTTTTGACATTGTCATTATCTTTATCTACTTCACGTGATACGATAATGTTTACATAAGGTGATTCTTTATCTTCAACAAAAATACCATCCTTGCTTGGTGTTAAATTAGCTTGTCCTGCAAAAGCGTTATTAATAATGGCAAGGTCAACTTGTGCGTCCTTTAATGAACGCGGTAACATTGGTGCTTCAAGTTCAACAATTTTATAATTATACGGGTTGCTGGTTATATCAAGTACTGTCGGTAGTAATCCTTTTGATTTATCCACCGTAATCATGCCTTCATGTTGTAATAAAAGTAATGAACGGCCTAAATTAGTTGGATCGTTAGGAATGGCTATCGTTGAGCTAGCTGGAATAAAGAAGGTTTCGTCACGTGGTGAGGTTACTTTCACGCCGGCACCAGTTTCAGCTGATTTATCAATTGGTTTTAATTTATGTGAATAGCTAGCAATTGGATAAACAAATGAGTTGCCGACTACTGCTAATTTATAACCACGTTCTTTCATTTGTTCATCTAAATAAGGTTTATGTTGGAATGCGTTAACATCAATTAAGCCATCATTTAGTGCTTGGTTTGGCGTGACATAGTCATTAAAAATAACCAGTTCTACATCCAAGTTATAAAGATCTTTAGCTTGTTGTTTAGCAACTTCTGCAACTTCTTGTTCTGGGCCTGAAATCACACCAACTTTAATCGTGTTAGTTTTTACAGGCTCTACCGGTTTATTTTCTTCTGTTTTTGATTGTTTATTATCACAACCCGTTAAAAAAAATGCACTCACCAAAGTAGTGATAAGTGCTAGCTTTTTAATAGACATAATTTTCTCCAAAATTAATGATGAGTAACACGTTTTACAATAGCATTGCCAATAAATTGAATAATAAATACGATAATAATTAATATTATCAAAACCGTATTCATTATAGCAGGCTTATAACCATTGTAACCATATTGTATTGCTAATTGACCAAGTCCCCCTGCACCAACAGCACCAGCCATAGCAATATAGCCAGTTAGGGTAATTAATGTAATTGTCATACTGTTAACAATGACAGGTAATGATTCGGGTAATAAAACTTTATAAATTATTTGTAGTGGTGTTGCTCCCATTGAACGTGCTGCTTCGATTAATCCTTTTGGTACATCTAATAAGGCATTTTCGATCATTCGTGCAATTAGAGGTGACACACCAATACTCAGTGGTACCACTGCTGCTTGTTTACCAATAAAAGTTCCCATAAGAAATGTCGTGAAAGGAATAATCCAGACAATCAAAATAATAAATGGTATGGAACGAAATACATTAGTAATAAATGAAATAGCGTTATTTGCTAAGTAACAATCTAAAATTTGTCCTTTGCGTGTGGTATAAAGTAGTATGCCTATCGGTAAGCCAATAACTGTTCCCCAAAAACCTGACAAAATAACCATGTATAGGGTTTCATCGGTCGCTTGTGCCATTTTGAATAACATGGCTTCATTAAAGCCATTAAAAGAAGAGCAAAAAGTCACAAAGTTTGCCCAAAAATCGTGTTCAGCTAAAAATCGAAATAATGACTCAAAAGGTTTAAACGAAGGAAGAAAATTAAACATAACCTAGCACCTCTACTTTGGTGTTATTGTTCTCTAAAAATTGTATTGCTGATGCTGTGCTTTTTGGTTTGCCTTTCATTTCTGTCAACATTAATCCAAACTTAACACCGCCAGCATAATCCATTTGAGCACTGATAATGTTACTATCAATATCAAACTCTTTAGCAATTTGTGATAACAGTGGTAAATCAACTGAAACACCCGTAAATTCCAATCTTACTAATGGATTTAAACCTTCTTTATATTCAGGTGATAGCCTTGCTAAATAATCCTCAGGGATAGTTAAGTGTAAAGTCGATTGTATAAATTGCCTTGCAATATCAGTTTTGGCGTGTGAAAACATTTCGCCAACCGATGATTGTTCTACTAATTTACCATTACTGATAACGGCAACTTGATCACAAATTTGTTTTACCACATCCATTTCATGAGTGATTAATAAAATGGTTAAACCGAGTTTTTGGTTGATATCTTTTAATAAAGCTAAAATAGAGCGTGTTGTTTCTGGATCTAATGCGCTAGTTGCTTCATCACATAATAATACTTTAGGTTCACTGGCTAACGCTCTAGCAATAGCGACGCGTTGTTTTTGCCCACCAGATAAATTAGCTGGATAGACATCAGCCTTTTCACTTAAACCTACAAGTTCAATAAGCTCATTTACTTTTTGCTTGATTACCTTTTTAGGCGTTTTATTTAGTTCGAGTGGAAAAGCAATGTTATCGAATACAGTTCTAGATGATAACAAATTAAAATGCTGAAAAATCATGCTAATCTTTCGGCGTACTTCAATTAATTTTCGATTAGATAAATGGGTAATATCTTGGTTATCAAAAAGTATTTTGCCACTGGTTGGTTTTTCAAGTAGGTTTACGCATCGAATAAGTGTACTTTTTCCCGCTCCTGATTTGCCAATAACGCCATAGATTTTCCCTTTTGGAACATGAAGGGAAATATCGTTTAAAGCATGAATTGGGGTCTTATTATGCTCAAATATTTTCGAAATATGCTGTAATTGTATCATAATATATATAGACAAAGGGTAGATAGCTGAATATTAAGACGTCTAGACATCTAAGTCAATCAATAATATGCTATACGAATTGGTGTAATGCCTAAGTAAAAGGAAAAAAGTAAACATGAAACCTGCTATTTTTTTGGATCGAGATGGTACCATTAATGTCGATTATAATTATGTTCATACCATTGATAAATTTGATTTTATTGATGGGGTTATAGAAGCTATGCAAGAACTCAAAAAAATGGGTTTTTTGTTGGTGATTACGACCAATCAGTCAGGTATAGCTAGAAATATCTTTACTGAAGAACAGTTTAATACATTAACAGAATGGATGGATTGGTCATTACAAGATCGCGGTGTAGATTTGGATGGAATCTATTATTGTCCTCACGATCCATTGACTGATAAATGCGAATGTCGTAAGCCGAGTCCTGGTATGATTCAAACTGCAGCTAAGGAATTAAATATCGATATTGCAAGTTCATATATGGTTGGTGACAGAGTATCGGATTTATTGTCGGGTAAAAAGGCAGGTGTTAAAAAAACAGTTTTAGTCAAGACCGGTGATGCCATTACTGAAGAAGCATTAGCACAAGCTGATTGGGTAATTAACAGCTTGGCTGATTTACCCAATAAAATAAAAGCAGAATCATAATTATCTAAAAATACTATCCTAATACGGTGTTTAAAATTAATGCCGTATAATTTTCACGATAAGCGGTGATAAAATTAATCCCAAAAATAGCGCATTGATAAAATTCACCGCACTTTGAGCAAAGCAATGAATAGTATTGATGGAAAAAAGAGAAAAACAACTTAAAAAAATCAAAAATACTGAACCTAAATATAGGAAGCTAATTTTATTTTTCTTATCAATCAAGACAGATAACCTAAGAATAAAGAGGCATATTAAGCTTAATCCGATCAGAGCACTTTTATGTTGCAATAATTAATAGATTGGAATATCTGTATTTTTTAGTGAAATTATCTGTTGTAAAAAAGGAAAGTGTTTCACAAAAAAGCCAGTCAAGTGAGTAAAACTATCCCAACCTACATGAGATAGTGCACCTATTAATACAGAAGTTAAGACAATAAACCAATGATGGTAGCAATATTCACGCCAATTAAAATTTAGATAATGAGTAAATCATTTATATAGAAAATGCGGCAAATTTTTGATTAATTCATTACGAATAATGAAGTGAAAGATAAAAGCAACAATTATTGTTATTGGTAGATCAAAATAAAAAATACCATAATTAAAGTAAGGCTCATATCACTTTTTATTTTCATTCTAAGAAAATATTCAAAATCAGGTGACATACTACCTATAATTATGGCTGTCATAGAAAAATTGAGGTTTTTTGTAAAAAGATAAAACAATTGCAGGATGTGCAAAAGTAAAAGGCATATAAAATATGCTTGAAAAGTTAGACTGAAATAGAAAAATTATAATTATATAATCAATAGTAAATAAAGAAAGTTTGTAAAATTTGTATAGAATTAGTTTATTTTCACAGCGCCATGAGTAAAAAAAACACAAACAGAAAAAAAATAGCAATAAACACTTGCAGGAATTTTTTAAGTGCCTATAATGCGCATCCACTGACACGGCGTTAGTGAAAAACAAACGAAGAACGTGTTAGAGAGCAAGATCAAAAATATTGAAAAAAGATCTTGACGAATAAAAAGGTGTAGCGTAGTATACGCAGCCCTTGAGACAGCAAACTGAAACAACAAAATGTTTAGTTAAATTTAACGCTGTCAGCTCTTTAAAAAGAAGAAACAGACAATCTGTGTGGGCACTTGCGAGACGAAAAATTAAAAGTCTACGGACTGAAAAAATTAAGTCTTGATAAGTGACACTGAAGATTCATTTGAATATGTCAGAGACAGTTATTGAG